>CAZNRJ010000176.1:0-7640 GCA_964574945.1 uncultured Ohtaekwangia sp.
ATTCAATGGTGGGTGTTTGCTGTTGCCGCAGTGGGAGCGGTCATGATTGCTTTACTGACGATCGGTTTTCAGGCGATTAAAGCCGCGATGATGAATCCGGTGGAGAGTTTGAGGTCGGAATAGGATTTGTTCGATATTGGGAAAGAAAGTCCGCGATTGAACGGTGATTTCCCTGGAGTAATGAGATAATATGTGAATGTGCTCTAAAATTAGAAGATTGGTTATGGCCGGATTATTGAAATAGCCCGGTACCTGTTCAACAGCTATGTTTCAATCCCGATTGTTTGCACGGATCATTTCTAAAAACCGGGAGGTTTATCTTTTAAAGATCATTACCCTGGCTGTTGCCTTTGCAAGTTCGGCATTAATCATCTTGTTTGCTTTTAATGAGTTTGGTTACGACCGGTTTCATCACGATGCCAATTCCATTTTCAGGATAGTGCAAAGAAATAATCGTGAAGACTTTAGCGGCAACCGGCTTTCATCAAAAATACCGGCAGCAGTCTTTTCAAAAATATCTAAGTCGGATGTCGATTCTTTAATCACATCACGTGTAAAAATATTGAAGGATGTTACTGTTCTCACAGGCCGGCAATTTTTCCATGATCAAAAAATACATGCGGTCGATCCTTCCTTGGTTTCTGTTTTCTCTTTTCATGCTGTGGATGGCGCGTTGGAAACATTTCAACAGAGAGAACAAACTGTTCTTCTTTCGGAGCAAGCAGCTTTTCAGTTTTTTAATACTGCTCAGGCATCAGGAAAGGAATTAAAAATTTATACGCTTCAAGATACCGTTACATTAACAGTCGCGGCTGTCTTTCAGGATTTCCCCTCCAACTCACACGAGCAGTTTGATGTACTCATTCGCTTTGACTCCGCTACTTTGCAAACTCTTCATTTCGATTCACATGAAAGTGGTGTCTATGGAAAGATAAATAATGGAACAGCTTTAGGGTTTGAGACAAAACTTCAAGCCGCAGAGCTTACCTATAAATTTCAACCTTTGCCGGAGATTTATTTCGGTCCGCGTGTGGTAGGTGAAGAAGCGCGTCATGGAGATGAATACAGCATTTGGATTTTACTTTGCATCACGGGCCTTATTCTTTTTCTGGCGCTCACTAATTATGTCAATCTCACCACGCTCACACTTCCGCATCGCTCGAAAGAGTTAGCGATAAAAAAACTGGCGGGCACCAATCAACCTGCATTGGTGTGGGCTTTCGCGAAAGAGTCGTTTGCTTTAGTTGGTATTTCATTACTTGTTGGAGTGGGAATCATTCTGGCAACTGCCCACTGGATTGAACCCATTCTTTCAATCCATATTGCTGACACATTTTTGCACGGTAATTTGCAGCTGGTCATCATTCTGATTGTGCTGCTCTTTATTTCCGGGTTGGCTCCGTTGATGATGGTTTTCAAATTTACCCGCGCTACTCCTACCCGGCTTCTTAGTACCGAAACAATTTCGTTCCCGCGATTTAAACGGGTAATCACATTCCTCCAACTCGGTGTCAGTATTTTTTTAATTGTTGCGTCTATCGTAATCAGGCGACAGGTAAATTACTCGTTGCTGAAAGAACCCGGACGCAATCACTACCAGGTTGTGTACCTGAATTATCCAGCCGACTATACGAATGAAAGTCTTTGGGAACTTCGCGCTCATTGGAAAAGAAACAATCCCAACATTCAGGATGTGATGGCTACCTCACAGCTTCCCAATCGCGTTCAAAGCAAGCAACTTGATTCCGATCTATACTTTATGTCAGTCGATCGCGGGTTCTTTGATTTCTTCGATTTGAAAACACAACAAGGCCGATTGTTTCAGGCCAATGACGAGGCTCCGCATGTGGTTGTCAATGAAGCTTCACATTTAATGCCTGGCAATACTATAATAGGCGTGATTGAAAACATGGGCGAGCGATTTAATCAGCCTCAAAAGCCTATTGAATATAGAGTTGCCAGCCAAGTTAACTATAATTTTTTATGCGTGCGTGTGCTGGAAGTAAACATACGCAGAACAGTTACTTATCTCTCACATTTTTTTACTTCACCGGATGCACCACTTACAATCACCTTCATGGACAATTACTTTGAAGAATGGCTGCATTACCAGGATCGTTTAAACAAACTTTCCGAACTATTGGCAATTGTTTCCGGTGCGTTATCCTGCCTCGCCATTTATGGGTTGAGTTTAAGTTTGGTAAGGGATAAAATAAAACAGATTGCTCTTCACAAATTATTCGGGGCAAGCATACCCACCATCACCCGGTTATTAGTAAAAGAATTTGTAAAGCAAATGGGTATTGCCATCCTGATCTTCGGTCCGTTCACATACATTTTTCTAAAAGAGTTCCTCCGAAACTTTGTGTACGTTACTCCTTTTGAATGGACTGACCCGGTATATCCGCTCTCTTATTGTGCGATTGTGATTCTTGTACTTTGTGGATTCCAGGCATTTAGTCTAAACAGAACCGACTTGACCGGGGCGTTAAAAGGATAGTTTAGTGCCAACCTTCGATGTTGCGCACCAGCAGTTAGGGGTAATTTGCCCATATAATGGATATAAATGTATATATTTGTGTATAAGTATTAACAAATAAATCCATTATGAGGACACAAGAACCTGCGAAAACAAGGGCAATTGAGTGGATTAGAGGCCGAAGAAGCGTTTTTAGCAGTCAACAAGCTCTTCAGGCCGGTATTCATAGCAGAACCCTCGCCACCCTGAAAAAAGAAGGAGTAGTAGAGAAGCTGGCTGGTGGGTATTATGCGGTACCCGAAACGGTGTTTTCCAATCCTGACCTCACCACAGTAGCGGTGGGCATACCTAAAGCCGTGATCTGCCTGATCTCCGCACTGTCCTTTCATGAACTCACGACACAGATTCCACATAGGGTATATATCGCAATACCCGAACTTACCCGTAAACCCTCAATGCAATATCCTCCCCTGGCTGTTCATCGGTTTAGCGGAAGCGCTTACAAAGAAGGAATAGAGATACATACCATTGATGATGTGGAAGTGAAGATATACAGCAAGGAAAAGTCACTCGCGGATTGTTTTAAGTTCAGAAATAAAATTGGGTTGGATGTAGCCGTGGAAGCACTTAAAATGTATCGGAAACAGAAAAGCTTCGATCCAAAAAAACTGCTCCATTTTGCGCGTATCTGCCGGGTAGAAAAGATCATGAAACCTTATCTGGAGACTGTTATATGAAAGCAAAAAAGCCAGTTAAAAATATGGCTGCCTCCGTGCATGAACGGCTACTCAATAAGTCTAAGTCCGATGTAAGGCCGTTCAATGAGTTGCTGCAGTATTACGCATTGGAACGTTTCCTGTACAGGCTAAGTCAAACTTCTTATAAGCCAAGTGTCGTCTTAAAAGGGGCAATGATGCTGCGTGTATGGAAGGCCAGCGAGATAAGGCCAACCCTGGATATTGATTTTCTTGGAAAGATGAAAAACAATGAAGCCCTGATTGCAACTATGGTGAAAGAAATCGCGATTGCTCAGATAGCAGAGGCAGACGGTTTAACATTTGACCCTGAATCTGTGGCAACAGAACCGATAACTGAAGATGCCGACTACAATGGTGTACGGGTTCGGTTCATAGGAAAGCTTGGGAATGCGCGTATTCCGATGCAGATTGATTTGGGATTTGGTGATAGCATCTATCCGGGTGCTGTTGATACAGAATTACCTGCGATGTTAGGATTTCCACCAGCAAAAATACTTTGCTATACTAAAGAAAGTTCAATCGCTGAGAAATTTCAGGCCGCTGTTCACCTGGGCGATGCCAATAGCAGGATGAAGGATTTCTATGACATCCGGTTACTATCCCGGCAGTTTAATTTTCAAGCAAAAGAATTAGCCGAGGCTTTTTCACGGACATTCAAGACACGCGGAACACCGATGCCGGTATCGCAGCAACTTTTTTCATCAGATTTTGCTAAGGCCAAACAGATACAGTGGACTGCGTTTAGAAATAAACTAAAGATTGAAACAATCCCTGAGTCATTCAAAGAAGTTCTTAATGATGTAGAGGCATTTTTACAACCGATAGCCATTGGTATTGCAGACAATGCAAAAATGCCTAAAGAATGGAAAGCGCCTGGCGGATGGGTATGACAACTTTGAGCAAGACACGAGTAAAAAATGGGAACTATTATGAAGAAAAAGAGTAGAACATTGAGTACCTACGACAAGGAAATGAAAAATGCTTCCTTCAAAAAGGCATTTGAGAAGGAATACAAAGAATTTGCATTGCAGGAATTGATGGCCAGTCTGTCAGAAGGCGATGAGAAATCAGTGCGTGTGTTGGCACAAGAGGCCGGGCTGCATCCGAATGCCATCCAAAACCTACGTTCGGGAAAAACTAATGACATTAAGCTAACTTCATTTATGCGAATAGCGATGGCTTATGGATTTTCACTGCAGCTCGTTAAAGGGAAAGAACAAATCAAACTCATGTAAATAAAAAACGGATTGCCAGGTTGGCAATCCGTTCAATTATTGATTTGATCCTCCTTATTACTTAATCAAAGTAAAATTCTACTTTGTTTTTGTTGTTCATGGGCTAAATCAAACCTTGGTATGCAGAATAACGTATTAATATCTGCTCCAAAGCATCTCAAATAAACTCACCCGATTATGAAATCTTTACCGAAAAAAAAGAAAACAAAATTCCACGAATGGCGCGATTCCATCGTATTTGCCGTTGTGGTTGCCATGCTTTTCAGGTGGTCATTGGCAGAAGCCTTTGTGATCCCCACCGGATCGATGGAAAACTCCATGCTGGTTGGCGACTATCTTTTCGTGAGCAAAATTCATTATGGAAGCCGCACCCCGCGAACACCCTTGCAAATACCTTTAACCCATCAAAAAATCTGGGGAACCGAAATTCAATCTTACTTGCCGTGGATTCAATTGCCCTCCTATCGATTACCCGGTTTGCGGAAAGTAAACAGGGGCGAGCCCGTTGTATTTAATGTACCAAAAGACCTTCTCGATCCAACCGAACGACCCATTGACTTGAAAACATACCTTGTAAAGCGATGTGTTGCTGTAGCCGGTGATGAGTTAGAAATCAGAAATAAGGAGATTTTCATTAATGGTGAACCAACAATCGAACCTGAAGGATTGAAGTATAGCTATTTGGTTGAAGCGAAGGATCAATTGAATAAAAGAACGTTATCAAAGTGGAATCTTGACAGTGATGATTATATGTTCCTTGGCAACAATTCAGAAAACAGATCGGTTTACCGAATGCTGTTAACTACTTATCAATTGAACCAGGTAAAAGCAGAATCTTTTATTCTATCTATTGAGGAACCTGCATCAAACGGATCGGGCAATTCGTTATTCCCTGCTATGATGAACAACACCTGGACAGATAAAAATTATGGGCCGTTAAAAATTCCTGCCAAGGGGATGTCTATTGTGGTGAATGACTCTACCCTAAACATCTATGGAGAAATTATCACCAAATATGAAGGGCATAACGAAGTACGTATACACGAAGGACAATTAACCATTGACGGAAAAGAGGTTCATACTTATGTGTTTCAACAAGATTATTATTTTATGATGGGTGATAACCGCGACAACTCCCTGGACTCGCGCTATTGGGGATTTGTTCCTGAGGATCACGTGTTGGGTAAACCCTTATTTATTTGGCTCTCCATTAATCCGGATGCGGATTTATTATATAAGGTAAGGTGGAATCGAATCTTTACTTCAATAGAGTAAGGTTCAGATAACTAATTTAGTTATTACTGCCTTCTACTAAATACTTGACAAACCAATCTGGCACATTTTCCGGGTCAATAACATGAACTCGTTCCCCTTCATCTATTTCCGCAATCAAGATACTGGCTGAACTTGAATTATCGAAAATATAGGCCCTGTCAGAAATCATAACAGCCTCTTTAAGATTTCTTAGACTTCGATAATAACGATTTTCAATTATTTGAGAATCAACCGGATGACCATCTTGAGCCATTCTTAATTTCACTCTATTAATATTTATCAATGGATCCTTTGTAGAAAAATAATAGAAATAGATCCGATATCCAGATTCCTTCGCTGATTTTAGAAAATCAATTTTCCGTGGATCGCTCATTACGGTTTCAAACGAAAATGAAATAGATGTAATAACAAGGTTTTGTCTGATGAATTCAGCTATATCAGCAGCGATATATGAATTCATATGAAGTTTTTCTGAAATAATCAACTTGCCTTCTTCTACAGTGAAATTCTCCCAGAGATTCTTCATGTTAAGTTTAACAGGGGAAAAAGTTGACAGTTGAAAGTGATGCTGAATTTGAGCAGTATTAAATGAGATGGAAAAATCAGCGAGAGATAGGCACTTATTTTCTTTTAATATTTGTTCTATGTCATCAGCGTTTACATACACTCCCAATTTTATTTTGGGATCTGAAGGAAAGTGAAACCCTTTAATAAATGTAGTTTTACCTGAACCATTGGGGCCAGCGAAAATTCGCAATCGTTTGGCCATTTTATTTCAGAATGAATTTTTCATCAATCACCATAGAAGACTTTGGCAACCGTTTTATCACTCTTTTAGTACCATCCTTTTCTACCTGATATAGTATATTATTTTCTTCTATAATCAACGGGAAGTTCATTTCTTTTGCCTGCTCATTTGCTCTGAAGGTTGCAAGAATGGCGGCACCTGCAATTGCACCTAACCCAACACCATTTTTGTTGTTAGTAACTAAGGCTCCCAAGGCAGCTCCAATAATTCCTCCTGCTATCAGGTACTCAAATATTTCATTATCGTCTTTCATCCTATCTTAATTTACGAATTAATGGTCGTGTTAATAGTAGAGTATAGTGCAAAAGTCAAAGTCTTACAATTTTAAAAAAATCAGCTATGCCTCTGCTTCGTATTTCTTTTTCAACTCGGCAGCATCTTTTTTATTCTTGGAATGCAGGATATGTTTAGGCACACCTTTCAAATCCCAGATCAATCCTACTGCTGCCAGCCCGCGAAGAATATAATACGTCATATCAATCTCCCACCAGAAGAAACCCTGGCGTGCAGCAGTTTCATAATAGTGATGATTGTTATGCCAGCCTTCGCCCATGGTAACCAATGCCAATACCACACTGTTCTTCGATTCATCACCGGTTTCATACCGGGGCTTTCCAAACTTGTGCATGATGGAGTTGATGGAGAATGTGCCGTGATACAAGATAACGGTGCTCAGAAAAAACCCGACAAACAACGTGCTTAATCCCGCGGTAGTAAACATAGCTAAAATACTTCCGCCATTTATAATCCCGCCAAGGGCAGTAACAATTACAGCAAGAATAGTTGGGGCAACTAAATAGTGTTCATTCAACCAAACCAACTCAGGATACTTGGCATAATCACCAATTACCTTATAATCTGTTTTTTTAAAATCGGGGCCCACAATCCAGCCAATGTGCGAATACCAGAAGCCATAAATTTTCATTGAATGCGGATCGGCTGGTGTATCGCTATGGCGATGATGATGCCGATGATGGGCAGCCCACCAAAGCGCGCCTTTTTGTGCCGTGGTTTGTGCCATAAATGCAATTACAAATTGAAACCAGCGTGAAGTTTTATAAGACTTATGGGCGAAGTAGCGATGG
>CAZNRJ010000177.1:0-920 GCA_964574945.1 uncultured Ohtaekwangia sp.
CTGCATTTCTACCTCAGTCTTATCCCTTCGGGCTGCAATCAAAGCGGCTTCGTTGCATACGTTGGCGATTTCGGCACCGGCAAAACCCGGAGTTTGAGCCGCTAATCTTTTTACATCAACATTTTTTGAAAGCTTGATTGGCTTTAAGTGTACTTTAAAGATCTGCTCGCGGCCGGCAATGTCCGGTTTATCAATACTGATTTGACGATCGAAACGACCCGGGCGCAATAACGCTGAATCCAATACATCAGGACGGTTGGTGGCAGCAAGAATAATTACGCCACTATCGGTAGCAAAACCATCCATCTCTACCAGCAATGAGTTCAATGTATTTTCACGCTCGTCATTCGAACCCGGCATTTGACCTCTTCCGCGTGAGCGGCCGATGGCATCAATCTCATCAATAAATACAATACAAGGGGCTTTTTCTTTTGCCTGCTTAAATAAATCGCGCACACGGGCAGCGCCCACACCTACAAACATTTCTACAAAATCAGAACCTGACAAAGAGAAAAAAGGTACCGCTGCTTCACCGGCTACGGCTTTGGCCAGCAAGGTTTTACCGGTTCCCGGAGGGCCCACTAACAAAGCACCTTTCGGGATTTTGCCACCCAGCTTGGTAAACTTTTGAGGAGTCTTAAGAAAATCAACAATCTCTTTTACTTCTTCTTTGGCTTCTTCAAGTCCGGCCACATCGGCAAACGTAATTTTTACTTTGCTCTCGGCATCAAACAAGGCAGCCTTTGATTTTCCGATGTTAAAGATCTGACCGCCCGGGCCACCGCCACCGGTCATCCTGCGCATCAGCATCCAAAATCCAAAAACAAGCAGCACTAAAAAGCCAATGTTGAAAAACATGTTGGTGTAATCCTGCCGGTCGTCTACTTTAATGTCGATTTTATCGGCACCCATGCTTTTTG
>CAZNRJ010000177.1:930-7635 GCA_964574945.1 uncultured Ohtaekwangia sp.
GGTGAGTTCTCGTTAGGAGCTCACGGTATTTGCGAATGCGCCTCCACCCGCGCTCAGGCAGGCCAACACTCTCCGCTGCGTGACGGAACGAGTTCCGCCACGTTCGGAAACTCTTCTGACCAAAAAACTGCAGGAGTCGGAGCGTTGTGAGTTCGCTCCAACTCCTGCTTGTAGCGCGCATTTTTAAGGGCATCTGCCTTTAGCGTGATCTCTATGATCCAAATATTATCGCTTTTTAGTTGAACGAGGCGTTTGATGTCCTTCGCCTTCACCATGTCTTCAAAGCGGCTTTCTGTTATTTCTACTAATTCCCCGGTTTTAGTGAACCAGCTGATTGCTAAGATTACACCCACCAATGCGAGAATAACCCACATTTGATAGTTTGGGCGCGGTGTCTTAGGTGCTACTTTCTTTTCCTTATCCATTCCTTATAAAAATTACAATTGATTAACTAACGTCTCTGTGTATTTAAAGTTCTAATCTTCTATTTCGGTGATCTCGGCATCGCCCCACAATTTCTCCAATGCATAATATTGTCTCTTGTCTTTTCGAAAAACGTGCGACACCACATTGATATAGTCGAGAATCATCCACTCTTTATTGTTTTTTCCTTCCATGTGCCAGGGCTTTTCTTTCATGGCCTTGAAAACCTCTTCATCAATGGAGTCGCTTATGGCCTCCAATTGCTTATCAGAATTTCCGGAACAGATCACAAAAAAGTCGGCAACTGCGTTTTTTATCTTTCTTAAATCCAACAGCACTATATCGGTGGCCTTTTTCTCCTGCATTCCTTTTATAATGGCATCGCTCAGTTTTTCAGAATCAATCCCTTTCTTTCTTTTGGCCATTAACTATCTTCGGTTTTTTAATCAGAACAATCTGCAAAGCTAACTAAAATAACCTTGTATAAAATCCCTGCCAGTACCCTTTTCGTGGGAAAGAAGCTTGTTTATGTGCCAGAATGTCATTCAACAAACACACTCTCAGCCGAACTCAGCCAGCGTGGTTCTGTGGCGGAGGGCACGCTTGTAATTACCAGCAATCAGTTTAGCGGGCGCGGCCAGCGGGGCAACCAATGGATTTCGGAGCCCGGAAAAAACCTTACGTTTTCACTGATATTAAAACCCACTTTTCTAAAACCCGATCAGCAGTTTCGGCTTACCCAGGTTGTTTCGTTGGCTGTGGCCGATTATGCAAGAGGCAGAACTCATCATGATGTGAAAATAAAATGGCCGAACGATGTGCTCATCAATAACCGAAAGGTGTGTGGAATCCTGATTGAGAATTCAATTTCGGGCGAGACCATTCAAACTTCAATTGTGGGTGTGGGGATTAACATAAATCAAATTGAGTTTCAGGGAAACAACGGAACTTCGTTAAAGAATGAAACGGGTTTGGATTTTGATTTGCAACATGAATTAAACGAGTTATTGCATTGCATGGAGGTGCGTTACCTGCAACTGCGCGATGGAAAAATTGAAAAACTATCTGCGGAGTATTTGCAACGCCTTTACCGGATTGGTGAACGGCATACCTTTAGGATTGAAAATGATGAAAAGCAGGGAGTGATTGAAGGCGTTGATCCGCGGGGAAGGTTAGTTGTGTTGATCGATGATGTCAAACACTATTTCGATCTTAAGGAGATTAGTTTTGCCGATCAATAACATGACTGCTTTTTACTTTTGGGTTTTATTTTACTTTGCATCGAAATGATCAGGACCCAATCGCTCTCATATTCTTACAACGCTTCAAAGGAAATTCACTTTGCCGATGTGGAGATTCAAGACAATACGCAGTTTCTTTTGTTAGGTGAGTCAGGAAGCGGAAAGACCACACTGCTTCATTTGCTGGGCGGACTTTTAAGTTCACAAAAAGGAAGTATAGAAGTGAATGGAACAGAGATCACAAAACTTTCGGAAGCAGAACTGGATCGCTTTCGCGGAACCCAGTACGGATTTATTTTTCAGCGCAATCATTTAATTCAGGCGCTTACGGTAGAGAAGAATTTATTGCTGGCGCCTTTCCTTGCGGGATTAAAACAAGATTCCAACCGCATCGATGAGGTGCTGGAGCAGCTTGGTATAGCTGATAAAAAACATTCAAAGATTCAGGAGTTAAGCTTGGGGCAAGCACAGCGCGTGGCTATTGCACGGGCGGTGTTAAATAAACCTGCTATCATCCTGGCGGATGAACCTACTTCGGCACTGGATGATAAAAACTGCGAACGCGTAAGTGAATTGTTGTTAACGGTGGCCAAACAAAATCGGGCAACGTTGGTAATCGCTACGCACGACCAGCGTTTAAAAAGCAAGATCACTAACTTAATTCAACTGTAATGAATTTGTTAACACTCGTGATCAGTTATTTAAAAGCGAAGCCGCTGAATACGCTGCTGAATATTCTCTTGTTGTCGTTGGGGATTGCCGTGATCACCATCTTGTTACTTTTCAATCATCAGCTTCGCGAAAAAATTTCTGATAACACGAAAGGCATTGATTTGGTAGTAGGTGCAAAGGGAAGCCCGTTGCAGTTAATCCTCTGCAATGTATTTCATATTGATTTCCCTACCGGAAATATTAACCTGAAAGAAGCTGAACGGTTGGCCAAACACAGGTTGGTGAAGAGCGCTATTCCATTGGCGTTGGGCGATAGCTATCAAAATTTTCGCATTGTAGGCACCAATCACCAGTATGCAGAATTGTATCAGGCCGAACTTGCTTCCGGGGTTTGGTGGTCGGCTGACCTGGAAGTAGTAGTGGGTGCCGCTACCGCAGAGTTGCTTCAACTGAAAGCAGGCGATACGTTTGAAAGTGCGCATGGGCTGAGCAAAGATGGTCATGCCCATGAAGAAAATCCTTTTGTAGTGAAAGGCGTGTTGAAGAAAACCAACAGTGTGATCGATAATCTAATCTTAACCAATGTATCCAGCATTTGGAAAGTGCATGAAGAACGTGATTCCACTGAGTTTTTAGAGATGCCCAACATTCTTTCAGACACTTCTGTATTAGTTCCAACACATGCTGCGGGTGACTCTACCAAAGAGATCACTTCATTGTTATTAAAATATCGCAACCCGATTGCTGCCATCCAGTTGCCACGCTACATCAATACACAAACTTCCATGCAGGCTGCTTCTCCTGCATTTGAAGCCGCACGGCTTTTTTCCATTTTGGGGGTAGGTGTAGAGGCGCTTTCCGGGTTTGCGTATGTGCTCATTTTAATTTCTGCGCTCAGTATTTTTATTGCGTTATATAATTCATTGAAGGAGCGACAATACGATTTGGCCATCATGCGCGCCATGGGTGCAAGCCGGACGAAATTATTGATTGCCACCCAATTAGAAGGCGTTATACTTACCGTGCTCGGAAGCTTGATTGGGTTAGCGTTGGGTCATTCTGTGCTTTACACATTCACCTTGCTGGTAGCCGAAAGCCAAAAGACAGGCCTGAGTGCATTTGTGTTTTACAGGGAAGAGTTATATCTCTTTATCGGAAGCCTGGCGTTGGGTATGCTGTGCTCACTCATTCCTTCATTTCAGGCATACCGAACCGATATTCATAAAGTGCTGGCGGGGGGTTAGGATATTACAAATCCTAGTTGACTTTATCTTTATAAATTAGAACCGATAATGAAGGAAAAATAAAATTACCGTCTTGATAAAATTACCTTTATTTTTTATCCAGTCAATGGCTCTTTGGAGAATATTCGGATCATCATAAAACTTACCAATGCTTGTGTTACAGCTACTGCAAATCCAACCGCGAACGCCTCCGTCAATGTGACTATGGTCTAACACGACATCATTTTTAAAGTTTCTAATCTTTTTTCGATGACATATCGGACAGGTGAATTCTTCTCCAATATTTGGACGAGGATGCCTTTCAACATAGGCTTTCATTTCCACTTTATTAATCTTAACTTTTTTAGAATAGCAATCCCTACAGACAGGCCGCCTTAAAATTCTATTATTCTTGCCAAACTGATTTTTCGAAAATGCGTCAATAGGTTTTTCAATACCGCAGCTTGTACAAACTTTAGATTTTGGTTCTTCAGATGGAGGTAAATTTGTTTCCTCGGGGATTGACATATAATAGATTCGTAGAATTAACTATACTTTCAATTCTCTTCGTGGCAATCTTGCAATATGTTTTGTTGATTTCACTTCCTACAAACTTCCGCCCTTCCAAAATACACATCTTTGCAACGGTTCCACTTCCCATCATTGGATCGTAAACGAGATCTCCAGGGTTACTCCAGGAATTAATATGGTCCCTCGCAAGTTTTTCGGGAAATATAGCTGGATGTTCATGGGCAAACTCATCACTTGCTGAATGACCTTTCCCAATATTATATTCCCAGACATTGGTTCTTCGACCAAATTCACCATAGCCACCTCTTTTTAACTGAAGGAGGTCACCATTTTGAAGTCTTTTCGTTCCATTGTCTCCCTTACGTGATTCTTTATTTTCCCGGTCTTTGATAAGATTAATAGTCTTAGGGTAATCTTTGCTTAAGACAAACCTATATTCGAATGACTGCCAGTATGTATTATTGTTACCAACAGCACCGCGCGGTGGCTTTAAATAAATCATCGTGTCAAACAAATTAAAACCACATTCTTTGAAAAAAAGAGCTTGACGAAAGCTAGTTCCGGTTTCATTACCTGCAGATGTAGCATCTCCAACTATCCAAACAACTACGCCACCAGCTTTTGTGACACGAAAAAGTTCTTTTGCGATTTCTTCAAAATGAAATGTATATCCGTTGAACTTCGGCTTTGCACTTTGGACTTTATTATTGTAAGTCCTTAAATTATCATAAGGTGGCGAGGTGACAGTCAAGTCAATGAAGTTATCAGGCATTTGAGACATAGTCTCGAGACAATCTTCATTGTAAATTTTATTCTTGATAATTTCCTTCTTCATAGACGTGACATTCCCTGATTCATAAAAATACTACGGACATTCCGTTTAATCAACAAGAAAGTAGACTATAAAACTGTCATAGCATAACCTTTAGGTGTCATTATCCTGAGAATGAAAAAAATTCCGCTCATATACTTTTCGTTTTTAACAGGTTCAAATTATTTACTTTTGGGAGCTAATTGAATTTCTCATGAACCGAACAGGCCTTTTAATACTGCTTTCCCTTGTCACTGCATCAGGCTTTGCCCAAACTGATAACTGGGCCGTGTTTGCTAAAACCAGGTTTGATGCAAAGTATAATGAAAAGGCTGCCGAATATTTTTTGTTTCCAACGTTCCCTGCCGATTTGAAAGCTCAGGTGGGCAAGCAAATTGATTTGGAAGGTTATTATTTACCGATTGATGTGGAGGGTAATGCATATATCATTCTCTCCAAGTTTCCATACAGCCAGTGTTTCTTTTGTGGCGGTGCGGGGCCGGAGTCTATTGCCGAGGTTTATTTTAAAACGAAAACACCGACATTTGAACCCGATCAGTTCATCAGAATCAAAGGGAAATTGAAATTAAATGATTCAGATCTGGAACACGGGAACTTTATTTTGGAAGAAGCGGTACTTGTAAAATAATTATCAGACCTTTACCTAACAATAACAGCCAGTAATGAGCTCTTTTAATAAAACAATAAAGACTTATTTAAGGAACAGCGCAAAAGTGCTTGCGGTAGTTCTGTTGGCTGCTGCTTATGTTATTGGCAACTCCCCGGGCGAAGCGCTTCATAAACTTTTTCACCCCCAGGAAGTAACGGTTGTTCATACAGTCGACCAGGAGAAGGATTCTTGCCACAGAACAATCTACCACCAGGAGAAGGAAGACGGTTGCAAGCATAAATCACACGTCAGTAAAGTAGAGAAGTGCAACTTATGCCATGCGCTATCGCACATTGATCAAATTGCTGTTTCAGATTCAACCTGCGAATTCATTTCAACCGATGTTGAGGTCGCAGGCAAAATAATTTCCCATCATCTTTTTTTAGTTGATACTAATCTTCCTGCGCGCGCACCTCCGGTAGCTTAATTGCATCTCTCAGAATCTTTTTTACTGGCCATTCCACGCCAGTGTTTCTTACTTTATTTATTGAATGCATTTAAAGAAAACAATTTTATTGTTGTTGGCTTTGCATAGTTACCTGGATGTTACTTCACAGAGTACATGCAAAAGTCTTTTTACCGGTCAGGTGCTCGATGAATCGAAGCAACCCGTGATAGGCGCTACTGTTTTATTGTTGCCACAATACCTTGGCCAGGTGGTGGATGTTTCAGGCAATTTCAAATTTGAAAATGTTTGTCCGGGAAAATATAATGTGCGCGTGCAATACCTCGGTTATCAGGACGAAGAGTTTGAGCTTCAGATTAATGACAAAGTAAACCGGGTCATTACATTAAAAGAAGATGTGAAGGAGCTCAGTGAAGTGGTTGTGAATGCGCACCATGATGCTGCACATACGGAGTACGCTAACAACTTTACCCAGCTAAGCGAAAAGCAGTTAGATGAAGTTGCAGGTAAAAGTTTGGGCGAGTCGTTAAAAGAAGTGGCTGGGGTAAGCAGCATTCAAACCGGACCTGGAGTTTTCAAACCGGTTATTCACGGGGTGCATAGTCAGCGCGTGCTCATCTTAAATTATGGCATCCGGCAGGAGGGCCAGCAGTGGGGAGCGGAACATGCACCGGAGATTGATCCATTCATTGCGTCCAACATTATTGTGATTAAAGATGCTTCGGCAA
>CAZNRJ010000178.1:0-3370 GCA_964574945.1 uncultured Ohtaekwangia sp.
TATTTTTCGGTATAGTAAATAACCGTTTTTCGGTTAATAATATTCATACGCCAAATGTAGCAAAAAGTTTTCAAAATGAAAACATTTGTGTTTTAAAGAAAAAGACCCCGAAACTTCGGGGCCCTTTGCTCTCTATTAAACTAAACCTAAACGTTGTTCAATAATCTTTTAACCTCTCAACACTACTCATCTCAGCATGTTCTTTTGAATAAATCATTTTCTTGCTTCATTAAACATAAAATTAATGAAACAGCCTGTTATCATCGTTCATCTTGCTTGTTGGTGAAAGCAACGCCTTTGCTCCACACAACACCAGGGGTTGGGAGTACGGATTGAAATATTTTTTTTTGTATTTTTATGCCTTAAATAATAATACAGTATGGAAACAGTTATCAAAGTAACTCCCGCTGAATTAAACGTATCCCTGCTGGATAATATCAAAGCATTCATCGGTAACAAAAAAAACATTGATGTTATCATCTCTTTAAAAGAATTTGATCCCAACTATGTTGACGCACTGAATCGCTCTGTATCACAGGCTGAAGCCGGGGAGATCATTTCCATGACCATGGAAGAGTTTGTTGCTTACACACCCGCAGCGAAATAATGAGGAATGTTGCCTTTACGCAAGCTGCCTTTGATGAATACAATGAATGGTTTAAAACCAACAAGCAAATCATTGACCGTATCAAAACCTTAATAAAGGATATTAGCCGTGACCCCTTCAAGGGCATTGGCAAACCTGAACCTTTAAAAGGCAACTGGGCTGGATATTGGAGCAGGCGCATTGACCACGAACACCGTCTTGTTTACAAAATATCCGATACACAAATTCTAATTGTAAAGTGTAAGGGACACTATTAATAACCAACCTTTCGCTGGCATGCCTCGTGCTGTTGTTGATGAGCCATTCCGCTGGCTCCCTCACGCAAACACCAAGCCTGTTATCATCGTTCATCTTGCTTGTTGGTAAAAGCAACACGCCTTTGCTCGCACGCAACACCGACAAGGCTGAGACAGGTACACTGCCCCTACAACACACTCTTACTCCGTGCCAAATACTTATTCAACCACCGCACTCCCGATAGCTATCGGGACTCCTCCATGCACAAAAAACTTCTTTATAATTTTCTTCCATGCTGCCCTGCAAGACCGAAACCCGCTCAAGGGCTTGACCTGCCTGCCGAATCCGCCAGTTGGCGGAGCAGGCACGGGTTAACTGTTCCTTCAATAATTGTAGCTCTGTACTCTTTTGTATATAGTAGTACTGACTTACATTCCGGTTTATATGAATATTGTGTGGGTGCTGCTCCAGTGTTTTGATTAACGCATTCACACGCCTGTCTGCCGACAGGCAGGCTCAATTAATTTCTGACACGTATCTTTTTTACTGCCGCGCTCATAGCTACTTTATAAAGAAAGGACTCCGCCAACCAGTTATTTAATTCTCTGTATGCTCTGTGGTAAAATTTCCTCATAGTGATAAGAAAGATCAACAGGATATGAATGTTATCTTTTAGGAAGATAATCCTTCGCCCTTTCCTTCAGGATGCCAACTTCGCCAAAACGATAGCCAACCAATAATTTAAAGGCGGTTGTTCCGTTGGAAAAATGAATCTCGTCAAACCGGATATCACGGTTTTGTACTACCAAACTCATTCCGCCAAAAAAATGATCACTGTTGTAACCCAATGAAACGCGAACATCAGCAAAGGTATTAATCGTGATATTGTATTGAGTAATTTGGTCTGGTGCCGTGTATGAAATCCAGTAGTGTGCGGGGCCAATTGAAAATGCCCCGTTCAGGAAAAATGCTTTATAGATTAAGCTATAGGTATAGCCGGGCGCAATGCTAAAAGCCGTGTACTGAAAATTTTTAAATGTTGAGGTAGCCGATATGGTTGGAGCATACACCTGGCTAAGCATCGATGAATCCGCTTGCAGCCGAAGAGTATTTACAGTACCTGAAATGATACCTGAGCCAGCACTTTTTAATTGGCGCTCCGAATAATTATATGCCGATTTAAGCGAGAATTTATTTTTATTAAAAACGTACCTGACATTTATCCCTGTGTTGTACAGTTCAATATCCGGCCGTTTAATGAAAGCATCCGGCACGGAAGGGCTTTGCATTGGATTAGGAACATAAAACCCTGAATATTTTTGATGATACAAATCACCCCCCCAACTTTTTCCTACAAAATTAGCCTGAAGATCGCGGGCATCACTTCCTCCATAGGTGGCTTTGCTGCGTTCAGCAAGGGGTACTGCAAAGGCGAACTCAGCCGCTATCTCAAATATGTAAAAGCCAATACCCGCACTAAACGAAGTGTTGGGTTTATACCTTAATTTATTACCCTTGTCATCGCGACTATTAAGGTTAAATGAGATTTCCCTTTTCTTTAGCACCGGCCAAATGAAAAATTTATCCGGAAACTGCTTTATGTAAATGTCGCGCAATGAATCGGTCTGTGCATGTGTTGTGGGTATACAAACCCAAAAAGCGATCAGCACAAAAAGCAGGCGAACCATACTTAGAGAATGTATTCGCTTAAATCTTTATTTTTAACAAAGCCGGTTAGTTTCTCTTTTACCAGTTGTTGCGTGATTATTATTTTTGTTCCGGCTATAATTTTGTCAGGCACATCAAATGAAAATTCATTCAGTAAGCGGCTCATAACAGTATGCAACCTGCGGGCGCCAATATTTTCAACTTCAGTATTAATATCAAATGCGAATTGGGCAATCGCATTGATAGCATCATCTTCAAACTCAATAATTACACCTTCCGCTTCAAACAATGCATGATATTGTTTTGTTAATGCGTTTTTGGGTTCCTTTAAAATCTGAACGAAGTCATCTTTGGTGAGGTTTGTCAACTCAACACGAATGGGAAAACGCCCTTGTAATTCAGGAATTAAGTCAGAGGGTTTAGCCATGTGAAATGCACCGGCCGCCACAAACAACACGTGATCTGTTTTAATCACTCCATACTTTGTGTTTACCGTACTTCCTTCCACAATAGGGAGTAAATCGCGCTGCACCCCTTCGCGGCTAACATCCGGGCCACCCCCCTTCTTCCCTGAGCCGGAAGCAATTTTATCAATCTCATCAATAAAAATAATTCCGGCATCTTCCGCCCTGCGAATGGCTTCCTCCTTTACCTCATCCATATCAATAAGCTTGGCGGCTTCCTCCTCAAACAAAATTTTTCTTGCTTCGGCAACAGTCACTTTTCTTTTCTTCGCCTTCTTTGGCATCATGCCGCTGATCATGTCCTGGAGGTTCATCATCGAAACTTCGTCCATCATGCCAGCGCCTATCATACCCACGCCCGGATTACCACTTGGCTTAATGTTGATGTCGATCT
>CAZNRJ010000178.1:3380-4677 GCA_964574945.1 uncultured Ohtaekwangia sp.
CCATTCTTTATCTTCTCACGAAATAAATTCCTTGTGCGCTCATTTAATTCTACATCGCTGGCAGGCGCACCATTATTCTCTTCGGTAGTGGTAACAGGAAACCCTGCAGCTTTTTGCCGCATAGGCGGAATCAATGCATCCAAAATAATTTCTTCGACAGCTTGCGCGGCACGCTCTTTCACCTCTTCTTTTTTCTTGGTCTTAATCATGTTAACCGATTGCTCCACCAGGTCGCGCACCATGCTTTCCACATCACGACCAACATACCCCACTTCAGTAAACTTGGAAGCCTCCACTTTTACAAAAGGTGCATCGGCAATACGGGCAAGCCTTCGGGCGATTTCGGTTTTACCAACACCCGTTGCCCCGATCATTAAAATATTGTTGGGAACAATTTCATTTTGAATATCCGAAGCAACATTCATCCGCCTCCAGCGGTTACGCAACGCAATGGCTACATTACGTTTTGCTTCATGTTGCCCGATTATATACTTGTCAAGTTCTTTAACAATTTGCTGGGGGGTAAGATAGGTAGCTGATAGCATCCGGATAAAATTAGTGTTTCTCTGGTTTCGTCTCTGTTAATACAAAGTCAACCGGCTTAGCTACTTTCTCTTTCAACAAAGCAATTTTTAAAACCTCATCAACTGTATCTACATAATGAAAGGTTAATCCTTTAATATATGTTTTCTCTATTTCGGTTATGTCGCGCTTATTCTTCTGGCTTAGAATTATTTCTTTAATGCCACTTCGCTTGGCAGCCAGTATCTTTTCTTTAATGCCTCCCACCGGAAGCACCTTTCCACGCAAAGTGATTTCACCCGTCATCGCCAATTTCCCTTTCACTTTTCGTTGCGTGAAAATTGAGGCCAATGAGGTGAGCATGGTAATACCCGCAGAAGGCCCGTCTTTGGGCACGGCACCTGCCGGCACGTGAATGTGCAAATCATATTGCTGAAAAATTCTGTTGTCAATACCCAACGACCGTGCATTTGATTTTAAATAAGACAAAGCAGCCACGGCTGATTCTTTCATCACATCGCCCAATTGTCCTGAAATTGTTAAGCCGCCTTTTCCCTGGTTTAAACTTGACTCAACAAATAAAATATCTCCGCCCACTTGTGTCCATGCCAGCCCGGTAACTACACCTGCTATATCATTGCCCTGATAAAGTTCTTCATCAAAAATTTCAGCGCCCAAAACTTTTATAACAAACTCAGGGGTAATTTCTTTTTCATATTCCTCCTCCATCGCCACTGACTTGGCTACACTTCGCACCACTGAACCTATTTTGCGT
>CAZNRJ010000178.1:4687-7603 GCA_964574945.1 uncultured Ohtaekwangia sp.
CCCCGACTCGCGTGTATAGCTTTCGATAATCTTAGTAAGCGCTTCTTTTTTAAACTTTACTTGTTTTGCTTTCAATCCATGTTCGGCCAATTGTTTTGGCACTAAGTGCCGGATGGCAATCTGAAGTTTCTCTTCTACCGTATAGCCTGTCAGGTCAATAATTTCCATCCGATCGCGCAAAGCAGGATGAATGGTTTCCAATGAGTTAGCCGTTGCTATGAACAATACTTTAGATAAGTCGTACTCAACATCTAAGTAATTATCACCAAACGTGTTGTTCTGCTCGGGGTCTAATACTTCTAACAAAGCAGAAGATGGATCACCACGAAAATCAGAACGCACCTTGTCAATCTCATCCAAGATAAAAACCGGGTTACTTGATTTCGCTTTCTTTATGTTTGACAAAATTTTGCCAGGCATAGCACCCACATAAGTCTTGCGATGACCGCGAATCTCTGCCTCATCATGCACACCTCCCAACGACATACGGATATAATTCCTTTGCAAGGACTTAGCAATCGACTTACCCAACGAAGTTTTTCCCACACCCGGAGGTCCATACAAACAAAGTATTGGCCCTTTCATATCCTTTTTCAATTTGAGCACTGCCAAATACTCAATGATTCGGGTCTTTACTTTCTCTAAACCAAAATGATCTTTATCAAGTATTTTTTTAGCGCGTGTAAGGTCAAAATCATCTACCGTAAATTCATCCCACGGCAAGTCGAGCATAAACTCAACATAGTTCATGGCAACCGGAAACTCGGCAGCTTGCGGATTGATGCGAAGCAATTTGTCGAGCTCTTTATTGAAATGATCTTTGGCGCTCTTTACCCATTTCTTTTCATCACCCCGCTTCCGAAGTTTTTCAATTTCTTTATCAGGGCCATCGTACCCCAATTCATCCTGCAGCACTTTAATCTGCTGCCGCAAAAAATAATCGCGTTGCTGCTGATCAATATCGGTATGTACTTTCTTCTGAATTTCATGCTTAATCTCCAGCATCTGAATTTCCTTCAGCATGAATTGAAGAAGCAGCGTGCCCCGTTCTATGATGTTGATTGTTTCAAGAATCTTTTGCTTATCCCCTACATCCACATTTAAGTTCGAGGAAAGAAAATGAATCAAAAAACCGGTGCTTTGAATATTATCTAACGCTACCTGGGCTTCTTGTGGAATTTCAGGATTCAGTTTAAGAATTTTTAATGCTGCATCTTTCAGCGACTGCACAAGCGCTTTCACTTCCTTACTTTCCAAATCAAGATCAGGTTCGGTAAGCAAATCGATGCGTGCCGTCATGTAGGGTTCGTCCTGCAAAAACTCCTGAATCTGAAATCGATTTTTTCCCTGGATAATGATGGTTGTATTTCCATCGGGCAACACAAGCATTTTAATAATGCGTGCCACTGTTCCAAAGCGATACAGATCATCCATGCCCGGCTCTTCTGCCAACTTGTTTTTTTGAGCGATCACACCAATGATGCGATTGCCCTGATAGGCATTCTTGATTAACCGAATTGATTTTTGACGTGTGACTGTAATTGGAATAACCACTCCGGGAAACAGCACCGTATTTTTAATAGGAAGTATGGATAGCTCAGACGGAAGATCTTCAGGTTTAAGATCCGATTCCTGCTCGGGGTTAATTAATTGAATCAACTCTTCTGAATCTTCCTGAACCATAGGTGTTATTGCAAGGGATTTAAACATATTTTACAGGTGCCAATTTGACACAAAAAAAGGGTGTCTCCAATTAATATTTATAGAACGCAATAAGGGTCAATCGGTATGCCAATGTTTTGGTTATCAGGCAAATTTGTTTCAATTTTCGAGTGAATTGATCATTTCAAAATACAATTTGAGATTTACAAGACCTTGTTTATTAGTGCTTTTGGTGGGGATGTTCGGTTTCCATAGCACTGTTTTTGCACAAAAAGAAAAAAAAGGGTTCAAAAAAGGCGGTGTAGTTGCGTTAAATGATTCCATCACCATCTACAGCCAGTCTGACATATTCAATTTCCCGAATGTAAATAAGATCAGGTTCTACCAGAATGATACAAAACTCCAAAAAATAAAAAGCCTTGATACACCCGGCCAGGAAAAACTCATGTACCAGGAACTTAAAGAGTATGTGAGAAATTTCGGGATTGAAAACTTTAGTAAAAATGTTGCCATGATTTGGCGGCTTGCCAGGCTTTCTGAAACGTATGGCCCACCCGGTGAATCGTTACTCCTTTATAAGTTGGTACTCAAACATCATCAACAAGGATTGGACATTCAAAATATTTACAAGCGGTATGAGATGCTCGATCCGGACAAGAAAGAAAATTATGTGCCATTAGATTTTTATTACAAATTAGTTGAGTACAGAAAAGACATTGATACCCTTCGCCCGCCACAATCTATCTTAATAAACATGGGTGGCTTTATCAATTCCGACAAAGAAGATTATGGCCCCACCGTTGGCAACGTGGATGATCTCATTCTCTTCACCTCAAAGCGCAACGAAAAATATGATCATACTTACAATGAAGATTTGTTTTTCAGTTTGAAAGTTGAAGATTATTGGTCGGACGCACAACCCTTCACCAGCATCAATACAGAATTTAATGAAGGTTCGGCTTGTCTAAGTCAGGACGGAAAACTTCTTTACTTCTCGCGTTGCAATGCGCCCGATGGATTGGGCAATTGCGATTTGTATGTGGCTAAACTTAAAGCAGACAGCTCGTTGGGCGATGTTAAAAACCTGGGACCTAACATCAATAGTAGTGGGTGGGACTCACATCCTTCGCTTACGCACGGTGGCGATACATTATTCTTTGCCTCTAACCGTGTTGGCACGTTTGGGTTATCCGATATTTTCTTTGCAATAAAAAATTCCAAAGGTGAATGGCAAAAGGCGCTTAATGCCGGGCC
>CAZNRJ010000179.1:0-843 GCA_964574945.1 uncultured Ohtaekwangia sp.
CCTTAATGGAAGCAGCAGGTTATAAACCTAATCAATGGGTGTATGATATGCTGGCCAGCGGTAATAAGACGTTTTACAAAGTGGAGGGTGGCCAGAAAAAATATTATGACATCCCCACTAAATCATACAAGTCAATTCCGGGTCGCGAAAGCTTTATTATCCTGGAAAGCAAAAGTGAAAATGTTGTCTGGAGAAATGCTGATTCCAAAATCACTGACATTGGTGATGGCATAATTAACTTCTCCTGGAGCTCAAAGAGTTATACACTGGGCAGCAGCGTAATTGAAGGATTGAATAAGTCCATTGACCTGGCCGAAAAAGAATACAAAGGGTTAGTGGTTGGGCATCAGGGTGCCGATTTTTCGCTGGGCGCTAATCTTGGGTTGGTATTTATGTATGCTATTGAACAGGATTATGACGAGATTGATTTTATGATCAGGGCTTTTCAAAATTCTGTAATGCGTATTCGTTACTCCTCTATTCCTGTAGTGGTTGCCCCGCAAGGCAGGACACTCGGTGGGGGTTGTGAAATGACCTTGCATGCCGACATTGCACAAGCCGCTGCAGAAACGTATATCGGTTTGGTAGAAGTAGGTGTTGGCTTAATTCCAGGTGGGGGCGGTACAAAAGAATTTACAAAACGGGTAAGCGATGCTTTGCAGGAAGGTGATGTAGAACTCAACGCACTGCAAAATGCTTTTATGACTATCGCGACTGCGAAAGTTGCCACCTCAGCAGAAGAAGCGCGCGAACTTGGTATTCTTAAAAAACTCGATCGGGTTTCTATGAATAAGGACCGGCAGATTGCTGATGCAAAGCAAGCAGTGCTTGACCTGATGGAGG
>CAZNRJ010000179.1:853-7602 GCA_964574945.1 uncultured Ohtaekwangia sp.
TGATGGAGGCTGGGTACACCATGCCGCAGCAAGCAACAAATATTAAAGTTCAGGGTCGCACAGGTCAGGCATTATTCCTTGCGGGATTGCAAGGCATGTTGATGGGCCGCTACATTAGCGAGCACGATGCCAAAGTAGCTAAGTGGATTGCCAATATTATGTGCGGTGGCGATTTAACTTCCCCGCAAGAAGTAAGCGAACAATACTTGCTCGACTTGGAACGAGAAGCATTCTTATCCCTTACAGGTGAGAAGAAAACTTTGGAAAGAATTCAGGCGATATTGACGGGGGGAAAACCGCTTAGAAATTAAGTAGGCAGTCTCCAGTACACAGTTGGCAGTTTTTAAAACAGACTAATTAACAGTTGACAAAATACAATTGACAATGGCAGCAGGAACTTTTCGGGATTTGACTGTTTATAAAAAAGCATTTTCATTGGCTATGGAAATTTTCAAGGGTTCCAAAAAATTTCCTGCTGAAGAAAAATATTCACTAACCGATCAAATACGAAAATATTCGAGATCTGTTTGTTCAGCTATTGGAGAAGCTTATCGGAAGAGAAAATACAAAGCACACTTTGTAAGTAAGTCATCAGACGCTGACATGGAAAATACGGAAACACGTGTTTGGTTAGACTTTGCTTTGGCATGTGATTATATATCGAAAGATGCCTGGAATGATTTTGAAGAAAAAGCTGAGGAAATCGGAAAATTGTTAAATCATATGATCGAGAACCCTGAAAAATATTTTAGAAAAACATAGTTCATACTTTCTCTAATCGTTGTCAATTGCTCCCGATAATTATCGGGATTGTCAATTGTCAATTTTATTGGATCGATAAAGACTAAACTATACTAAAGACGACTAAATACTCAATACTATGGACGCATACATTGTAGCAGGTTTCAGAACAGGAGTGGGGAAAGCAAAAAAAGGCGGGTTTCGTTTTACACGGCCCGATGATTTAGCCGCTGAAGTGATTAAGCATTTGGTTAAGTCTATTCCCGGGCTCGAAAACAAAATGGTGGATGACCTTATTGTTGGCAATGCTGTGCCCGAAGCAGAGCAAGGCATGCAAATGGGGCGTATGATTTCATTGCTTGCATTAGGTCTTGATGTTCCCGGCATGATTGTAAACCGCTATTGCGGATCAGGGGTGGAGACAATCGCTATTGCCAGTCATCGCATCCAGGCAGGGCAGGCCGATATTATCATTGCCGGTGGCACTGAGTCGATGTCGCTGGTTCCTACTATGGGGATTAAGACAGCGTTGAATTACACCATAGCCAAAGACCATCCAACGTATTACACGAGCATGGGCCTTACTGCCGAAGAAGTTTCAAAGCAGTTTAAGATCACGCGCGAAGAGCAAGATCAGTTTTCGTATGAATCGCACATGAAAGCCGCTGCCGCCTGGAAGGCCGGTAAGTTCAAAGACGAAGTTGTTCCCATCACCGTAAAAGAAGTGTATGTGGATGAGAACATGAAAAAGAAAACGCGCGAGTTTGTGGTAGCAACCGATGAGGGCATCCGTACCGAAACAACGGTTGAAGGTCTTGCAAAACTAAGACCTGTGTTTGCCGCGGGAGGAACCGTAACAGCGGGTAACTCTTCGCAGACTTCAGATGGAGCTGCCTTTGTTGCCGTGATGAGTGAAAAAATGATGAAGCAATTAAATTTAAAACCAATTGCCCGCATGGTGAGTTATGCCACAGCAGGTGTGGATCCACGCATTATGGGAATAGGTCCCGTGGCAGCTATTCCAAAGGCATTAAAAATTGCCGGATTAAAACTCGATGATATTGATTTGATAGAATTAAACGAAGCTTTCGCTGCTCAATCGTTAGCTGTTGTAAAGGAATTGGGTATCAACAAAACAAAGCTGAATGTGAATGGTGGTGCAATAGCAGTAGGTCATCCACTGGGATCTTCCTGTGCACGTTTATCTGTGCAACTATTTAATGAGTTACGCAGGCAGAATAAGAAATATGGAATGGTATCCGCGTGTGTCGGTGGTGGACAGGGTGTGGCGGGAATTTATGAATTACTCAATTGACAGTTGACAATTTGCAATTGACAATAATTGTCAACTGCCTTTTGTTTATTGTCAATTTTTCAAATAAGAGACAAAAAATTTAATTAGAAGGAAAAATGGCAACAGCAGTAGAAACAAAGAAAGCAATCAAAGGCGGGGAATTTTTGATCCGCGAAACCGAGGCGCAGGAAATTTTTATTCCTGAAGATTTCAATGAAGAGCAGCGCATGATAGCACAAACGTGCAAGGATTTTTTGAAGCAGGAAATCCACCCTATTCTTGATCAGATCGATTCCATGAAGGATGCAACCCTGATGCCCAAGCTATTGGATAAAGCCGGTGAGCTTGGATTGTTAGGTACTTCGGTTCCGCAAGAGCTGGGTGGCTTTGGTATGGATTTCAACACCACCATGTTGGTAGCGGAAGTGTTGGGCGCAGGTCATTCCTTTGCTGTTGCGATTTCTGCGCATACAGGCATCGGCACATTGCCTATTCTGTATTATGGCAATGAAGCCCAAAAGAAAAAATACATTCCCAAGCTTGCATCGGGCGAATGGAAAGCGGCTTACTGTTTAACAGAACCCGATTCAGGCAGCGATGCCAACTCGGGCAAAACTAAAGCGGTACTTTCAGCCGACAAAAAACACTATGTAATCAACGGTCAGAAGATGTGGATCACCAATGGCGGCTTTGCCGATGTGTATGTGGTGTTCGCGAAAATTGATAACGATAAAAACCTAAGCGCATTCATTGTTGAGAAAGCTTTTGGCGGAATCACCATGAACGAAGAAGAAAAGAAAATGGGGATCAAAGGATCTTCTACCCGTCAAATCTTTTTTAATGATTGCAAAGTGCCCGTTGAAAATTTATTGAGCGAACGTGAAAACGGATTTAAGATAGCGGTTAACATTCTGAACGTTGGGCGCATTAAACTTGGGGTTGCTGCAGTAGGCGGAAGTAAAATGGCCATCTCTTTAGCAACAAAATATGCAACCGAACGCAAACAGTTTGGAGTTTCTATCGCTTCCTTCGGTGCCATTCAGCATAAGATTGCCGAAGTGGTAACCAGAATTTATGCGTCTGAATCTGCGCACTATCGCGCCAGCCAAAATATTGACGATGCTTACAATACGTTTATTGCGGAAGGAATGGATTCCGCGAAAGCGAGATTAAAGTCGCTTGAAGAATTTGCTATTGAGTGCGCCATCTTAAAAGTACACGGTTCCGAGGTATTAGACTTTAGTGTGGACGAAGGAGTTCAGATTTATGGTGGCATGGGTTTTTCAGCGGAAGGTCCGATGGACCGTGCTTATCGCGATGCGAGGATTAACAGGATATTTGAAGGCACCAATGAAATCAATCGCCTGCTTACCATCGACATGCTATTAAAACGTGCCATGAAAGGTCATCTCGATTTAATAAACCCTGCCATGGCCGTTCAAAAAGAATTGATGTCTATCCCGGATTTTGGTGCAGATGATGATACTGCGCTCTTCGCAAAAGAAAAGAAGGCGCTTCGCAATTTGAAGAAAGCGGGGCTGATGGTTTCGGGTGCAGCCATTCAAAAATTTATGGCCAAGCTTTCGGACGAGCAGGAAATATTAATGAACCTGGCAGATATGTTGATCGAAGGTTACGTGGCGGAATCGGTAATCCTACGTGTTGAAAAGTTAATTGGAATGCGTGGCGAGAAAGCCTGTGAAATAGAAAAAGAGATGGCCATCATTTATTTGCATGAAGCTATTGAAAAAGCTGCTTTGGCAGGGCGAAGCGCGATCACTTCCTTTGCCGAAGGCGATGAACAACGCTTAATGCTGATGGGATTGAAACGCTTTACCAAAATTGATCCATATAATTTAAAGGAAGCAAGAAGAAAGATTGCTAAGTACGCGATTGATAAAGGGGAGTATCCTTTTTGACCTCACCCCAACCCCTCTCCAGGGGAGAGGGGCTTAGGTCACCCCAATGATAAAGACCGGGAGCGATTCCGGTTTTTTTGTAGCCACATACGCACTAACAGTAAAACATATTTTACTTTTTCAGGATAATGGTAGACTATGTTTTCCTTTCTGGCCTAAGTATCACTTTTTTTAAACTTCCCAAAAATTTACTTTTTCTATCTTTACTCTATGAAAGCAGATTTAAAACTACCGCTCAACAACACGCAGTTAGAAATTCTAAAGTTGTTTTCACAACCGTTGGATGAAAATGAACTAAAAGAGATAAAATCACTTTTGGTAAAACATCTGTCTGAAAAGTTGACCAAAAAAATAGAGGCCGTCACCGAGCAAAAGAACTATGCACAAAAAGATTTCGATGCATGGCTAATTGATGATAAGCAATAATGCTTACCGTAGTTATTGATACCAATGTGATGATGGTGGCGTTGAGTCCGCGAAGCAATTTGCATTGGTTATATCCTTTGCAAAAGGGGTTGCGATATAAAAAAGACAAGTCAATAAAAGTCAACGCCTCCGATTTTAGGAATTTTGTTTTTGAGAAAGTGAAGTGATCGATGGGCAATTATTCCGTACCCAATGCACCCGGGTCAACCAACTGCCCGCTAAATAAAATCACACCGGAATGCTTCTCCCGTATGAAAAACAAGAAGGGCTTATCGATTGTAATTCGTGTTGGCTTAGGTGGGGCGCTCGTGTACCCAATGCCGATGGCTGTTGCGGCAGCGGCTTCAGACCCTTTTTCATTTACTTCTAAAAACGATTGGTGAACCACGCGGCTAATGGCGAGCGGCAATTGCTCTTCAAATAATTTTGGAAACCCGCTCATCTGCATCCCCATTTTTCGCAGCGTTTCTTTTAAATCTTCTTTCCAGGTCATTTTGAACCTGGGCATTTCCAGTTCAACGGAAACGGAATCAGATTCATTGAGCCAATTACTTAATTGAGCCGCTGTAAGCGATTCTGATAATTCATGAAGACTTCCGGCTGTTGGAACCAGAATGGTCATGCGGAACTGGCCGTTGCCGTAGGGTATGTCTATCAACTGAACATTGTTGTTTACTTCGTATTGGATTTTTGCACCTTTCGACAACATCATGTCCACCGGTGTGGTGGTTCCGTTCTCGCGGGTAAAGTTGGCTTTATGTGTTTTCGATGCATCGAACTGGTATTGCCACTGGCCTTTGAAGTAAATGGCGTTTATCAGGAACATCACTTCATCAGGTGAAATCTGGTTGATCAGGTTTTTGATCCGGTTGTTGGTTTTGCTTTCCACCCAATTGTTGATGGTATTCTTTGCAGATGTATTTCTGAAATCAAGCGCTTGCGCAGTTCCGTCATAAAAAGTTTTAACCGTATGGGCAAAATTGCTATTCACCGTATAGTCCTTATGGCTCCAGATGGAATTGGCAATACCCAGCTCCACGGTTTTATCCATGGAAAGCAAAAGGGCTGTTAAATCTTTGAACCCCTGGTTCACTTCTTCGGCAGTCATTCCTTCAAAATCAATCGTGTTGATAATGCTTTGTTTCGTTTCTTCCGATGCCCCATTCAGCACCATGCCCAACGCGTAGCTAACACTCAGCGGAGAAATGAACGTGTTTTGATTGGCATTAACCTTTCGGAAAAGCTCAAAGCCAAAATTATTCAACGATGATGACACCGTAACTTCGGCACCGGAAAGTGTGCGAAGATTAGGCGGATTGTCGGGCGTTACTGATTCATCTGAACAGGCAGCTAAACAGAGGATGAAAGCAAGAGTGACTGACTTCTTCATATCATTCATATCAAATAAGTTTGTTAATATATAGACACCGCAAACCTGGTAATGGTTGGAAAGCAGGTCTTACTCATTCTTCAATGTCTGGGCGGATTCGTGCTCGCTTTAAATTTTAATGAGTCCACCCCTGAGAATCGATTGAGTGTCTAAGAAAGTAAGTTAGGTTACAAAGTTTCCGGTGAAGAACAGTTGTGTATTGCTTTTAATTCTCTTCGTAGTAATATGAATAGTCAACTCCTTTCATAAACATTTCACGGTCGTTTATTTCTGTGGTTAAAGCATTTTTTAGCAACTTTTTTAGCACACTGCTGTTTGCCGAACTTTTTACCATTGCGTTCATATAATCTCGTTTGCTTATCTTACTCCAATCCACACATTTTTTCAGGCGTTTTTTCAATATCAAATCCAACCATATTCGGGTGCTTCTGCCGTTACCTTCCATAAACGGGTGAGCAATGTTCATCTCTACATATTTATTTACAATTTCGTCAAATGTTGTTTCGGGCATTTCTTCTATTTGCTTTAATGTTTCGCCAAGAAAGCGTGATGTGGCAAATTGAAACCCGTCTTTTGAAATGTTTTTTTTTCTGATTTGCTCCGCAAAATCATACAAGCCACCAAACAAATAAGCGTGAATTTGTTGTAAGCCTTTGGATGTGCCAACTTCAAATTCATTAATCAAGTTGCTTTCAAAAAGTGTGTATGCTTTTTTCTTGCTTTGTCCGTCAAGACTGTTGTCGCTGTATAAAAACCAATCCAAAAATTTCATTGCCCTGTTGTTAGGGAAATGTTTTGCCAATTCAATAACTCCATTGCTATCCAACGTGTCGGTTTTATATTTTTTGCCGTCTGCCGCAATTAGTTTCAGTTGGGTAGTGGCACTACCCAACTCGTTTTTTTCTTTCTTAAGTTTGGCTTTCAGGTATTTCCAATAGTTGCGGGTTTTGGTGTAGTCGTTTTGGTTGGTAAGCACGGC
>CAZNRJ010000180.1:0-4868 GCA_964574945.1 uncultured Ohtaekwangia sp.
ACTATGTCGGTATTATTGCCACCGATGAGCAGATTCAATCCTTTAAGCCGGTCTTTGATTCGCGTGCTGATCTTGAGACTGCCCTGATGGATGTGAATGACATTGCCCTGCAAAAGATTGTAGTGAATGAGCATACAAAGTTAAAAGGGATGACCATCCATGACTCCGGACTTCGGGAACGTACAAATGGTTTGGTAATCGGGATTGAACGCAACAACCAACGAATATTGAATCCTGAATCCAACATGGTTTTTGAGTGGGATGACATTGTCTGGATTGTGGGCGAAAGAAAAAAGATACAGGACCTGGCATCCGTAAAGGTTAGTTGATGCACAATGAAATCCTTCAACTCCCGGTCAATTTTCGGTTGCCGGCCATAATGCGGAGAGAATCAGCTGTGGATTTAGGTGCCCGGTACTTTTGAAGTGTCGGACACCTGGGTAAACTAAAAGTTTATTTATGCGGCTTTTTCCGGCTTACGAAAAATCACAGACGCTAACATTGCAATGGTAAGTATAAAGACAATCGCTATGAGCGAGATCTCCACCGGAATTTTGAAAATGTCTGTTAAACACATTTTCGCCCCGACAAACACGAGAATTGCGGCCAGTCCGTATTTTAAATACTGGAAGTATTTTTCGATTCCCGCCAACGCGAAGTATAACGATCTCAATCCCAGGATGGCGAATACATTGGAGGTATAAACAATAAACGGGTCGTCTGAAATTGCAAGGATCGCTGGAATTGAATCAACGGCAAAGATGAGGTCTGTGCCTTCGATGAGTATAACGACAATAAACAGCGGAGTAGCCCATGTTTTGCCCGACCGGTTGATGAAAAACTTATCGCCCTCAAAGGTTGGGGTTACCTGAAACATTTTTCTGGCCAGCTTGACCAACGGATTTTTATCAGGTTTCAATTGTGACTGCATGGATGTAACCATCCTTACCCCGGTAAAAATCAGGAAGCCGCCAAAAATGTAGATCAGCCAATGGAATTTATGGATGAGCTCTATTCCTGCAAAGATAAAAATCACGCGCATGACTAATGCTCCAAGAATCCCCCAGAACAATACTTTATGCTGGTATTCGTCTGGCACCTGGAAGTATGAGAAAATCATGATCATTACGAAAATGTTGTCGATACTCAATGACTTTTCGATTACGTAGGCTGTGAAAAATTCCACCGCCTCTTCTTTATCGAAATAATAGTAGATAAAGATGTTGAAGATCATTGCCAACGTTATCCACACAGCCGTCCATGTAAGCGCCTCGCGAACTTTTACTACATGTGAATGGCGATGGAAAACGCCAAGATCAAGCGCCAGCATGCCCAGCACGAACAAACTAAAACTGCCCCAAAGAATCGCTGATTCGCTCATTACACTATGTTTAAATAATCGTTAGTTTCAAATTGTAGAATACAAACCGTTAAAAACTTCTGACCTGACTGCCTCCTGCGACAACAGTTTCGCGTGGCTTGAGTTAATCGGACCTGAAGGGGTAAAGGATTTTATTAAGTACAAATTCTGATTGGTAAAGATAATATAGTCTCACATCATTGGCGTGTGTGGCCATGCATTTATTAAAGCCTTACTTTTATTCCTCCATTTATTACAAAACCATCTACAGGTGCGTAAATATCTTTGAATACGGGATTGGTAATAGTACCCGTGTAGATTGAACCAAACCGGGTTTGCCGTGTATCCGTGAAATTTTCAAAATTGATGTATAATGAAAGATGCTCCCAAAGTTTTTCAATCATCAACCCGCAAATCCAATAGTCTTTACCCGTACTTCCGTCACTTAGTTTTTGAGGGCTGAAATAATATGCCTCAAGTCCTACTTTCCATTTCTCTTCGACTTCGTACATCAGCACATTATTTAATCGGTGCTTCGCAGTGAGCGGATTTTGTTTAACAGTTCCATCGTTATGAATTTTAGTATCCGTGTAGGTATAGCCAATGAATAATTTGAAATCCCCATAATCAACTTTAACATTCGTCTCTGTTCCTTTGCTATCGGTATAGCCCGTTAGGTTTATAAATTCATAATATCCCGATTGGAGTTGAGAAAGAAATAAAGGATCATTCAGGTAGGTGTAAAAGAAAAGTTGATTGATACTTAAACCGATGGCTCCATCTGCCAGTGAAGTTTTGTAATTAAAATCCCAGTTGGCTCCGTATGATTTCTCAAGTTTATTCGTCTCTGAAGATATTGGGAGTACATTTTTGTATTGTATTCGCTCACTTTCTTCAGTGAAAATCGTTGGCGCTTTGTAACCCAAACCACCACCAAGTCTCGATGAAAAAGCAGGAGTTGGTTTATAAAGAAGGGACACTCGCGGAAGGAAAGCAAACCCGTAATCAATTACGTAATCGCCACGCAAACCTGATTCGAGTCTGAAGGCGTCCGATAATCTCAAGTTGTTCTGTATAAAAGCACCCATTGTTACTTGATTGTAATCACGCAAGGGTGTAGCAGTTAATGGTGTCTCCGAAAAACCGTCTGTCCATAGATTAACGCCACCTACCCAATCATTGTTTTCCTGGTTCGAAACATAATTGATTTCTGTGAATGTGCTGTTTTGTACACCATTGAATTCATACCCTGGCGTGTTGATCACACGCTTGAAATGATTAACACTGTTTTTGATGTTGATGTTGCTTTTTTCATTCAACGTGTGCGTGAATGATAATTGCGTGGAGATTCTATCTGAGTTATTCTTTTCAAAATAACTATGTGTTGCATCGCCCTTGCCGTCAATATAAAGCATATCTCCTCCAATGCGATTCTCCGTTATGTAGTTCAATCCAAGATCAAGCTCATTCTTTTCATTTATAGCAATGAATAATTTTGGATTGACGGTATAGCGATCAAACTTAGGAATGGCCGTAAGATCAATGTTAGCAGGATCATAGGGAGCGTTGCTGTTCCTTCCTGCAAATAGCGTTACACCAACTTTACCTAATGTCTGCCCGTAGTACCCGTTAATGTCTAATCCTTTTGCAGAAGTTCCATTGACGAAGAATCGCAGTTCCCGCTCTTCCGCAGGTCTTTTGCTAATTAGGTTAACCATACCTGCAATAGCGCCACCTCCATACAATGTTGAAGAAGATCCCTTGATCACTTCAACTTGCTTTAAATCGAGCGGTGGGGTTTGCAACAATCCCAGTCCACCGGAGAACCCGGCATATAGTGGAAACCCATCTTTCAAGATCTGCGTGTAACGGCCATCCAACCCTTGAATGCGAATGGACGCGTTCGCTGAGGTGGCTGAAGTTTGTTGCGTTTGAATACCTGTGCTTTCATTCAGTAACATGCGAATATCACCCGGCTTCATATTACCTTTTTCCTCAAGCTCTTCTCCTGCAATAAATTCGACACGGGTTGGAATGTCTGCAATGGTTCTGCTGCTTCGGGTTGAGGACACTACAATTTCTTCAAGTTCTTCTTCTGATCCTTGCAGGAGCACTTCCATTGGTTCTATTGAACTTAATGGGAAGTGTAATGAGATGGACTGGCTTTCATAACCTACAAAACTGAATTCGATTACTTGTAATCCACCCGGTACATTTTGAACCTGAAGTAAGCCAGCTTCGTCTGCGCTCGCCCCCAGGGAAGTTTTTTTAATAATTGCCGTGGCCCCGGGCAACGGTTCAGAGGTTTCTTTATCCTTAACAATAGCTTTGAAAGTATGTTGACAGTAAACAGACGAAAATATAAATACACAAATAACTACACCTACGATACGCATAGAGAAAAATTTAATTGATTTGAAATGTGATGATGCCTTCAATATGATTGAGGGCATTAGAAGAATATTCTATGCAAGCTTAGGCGGCTGCCAGATAGAAACAACAACCAGCGGAGTGAGTTTTATGGTGTAGGTTGAATTCTGAGTAATTACTTTTTGAAAAACAGGAAGGGAATTAAACTGAGAAGTGTGGAAGACATGAGAGGCACAGCAAGCACTTATACAAAAAGGGGTACACAGATCAGCTTCTTCATGTTGATCTTGAACTGCACTGTTTGCAATATTGAATTCATTTGCGCACTCCTCCTCATAACAGGGATATACTGAAAGTGCAGAAATGTAGAGCGGGAATATGAAAAGTAAGAATTTCACGTTCCAAATTTAGGTGAAAAAGGCAATGTAGCAGCTTTGGAAGTGAGACTTCTGGTGTCTTAATGATACCCGTTGGCAATCCTTGATAAAACGAAAATAACAAAGCCTCAGATTTTTCGATCTGAGGCTTTGTTGTGATCCCGCTGGGATTCGAACCCAGGACCCATACATTAAAAGTGTATTGCTCTACCAGCTGAGCTACGGAATCATTAAATCTTGTCTAAATTGCGGCCTTTTCCGTAATTGAGGTCGCAAAGGTAGTAGGATATGAAAAATATACAAACCCCGTTTTTAAAAATTCTCCTTATATGTGGCGCTATTTTTTCGGGCCCGTTTGCACGTGCTGGTTATGTGCCCGCACAACTTACCCGGGGAGATTCTTTATTCGCAAAAAAACAATACACACAATCCTTTGAACTCTATCAAGACTTGCTGCAAAGTGGCAGATACTCACCGGCCATGCTGCTTAAAATGGCCTACATTCAGGAAGGTCTCGGCAGCATCAGCCTGTCGCTTTATTATTTAAATCTGTATTACCTGGCCAGTGGCGATGAGCAAACACTCGCCAAGATGGAAGAACTTGCAGAAAAAAACAGGTTGCAGGGATATGAACATACTGAAACTGCGCGCATCTTCTTCCAGATCAAAAAATATAATCATTATTTATCCGCAGCGTTAGCGACCCTGGTTGTGTTGTTAGTGGCCCTTCAATACAAAGGCAAAAGAAATGAATCCGGTGC
>CAZNRJ010000180.1:4878-7561 GCA_964574945.1 uncultured Ohtaekwangia sp.
ATTTGCACTCCCGATAGCATTGGTTATCATTCTGCTCGCCATCCAGGTTAATATTTCATACGACTCCCCTACTGCCATTGTAACCAACTCAAACACCTACCTGATGAGCGGGCCTTCGGCAGGAGCCAATGTAGTAAGCCTGATAAAAGAGGGGCATAAGTTGAAAATCAAAGACAAAAAAGACGTGTGGTTAAAGGTAGAATGGCTCGATAAAGATGTTTATATAAAAGAACAACACGTGTTGCCCGTCATTCTTTAAAAACGAATAGACAACGATCCTTTATATTCCTTGTTGGTATATTTGATTACATAGAAATAAACTCCGGCAGCCTGATCGGGTGCATACCACCTGAAGTTTCGTTCCTCACTTTTAAAAACCTGGCCGCCCCAGCGGTTATACACATGCACGGATTCAAACCGGTTCACACAGTTATCGCGCGGAAGGGAAATTTGTAAGTCAGGATTTGTAGCCGGATCACATGGAGTTATACCCTCCATTGCAAAATAATCGTTGCATCCATCGCCATTCGGTGTAAATACATTCGGTGGCAAAAACTCCTGTTCGCCACTCTTTACATCGCTTATCTTCACTGTTACAGAAGCCGTATCGGTTTTATTTATGAAACAACGGTCATCTGCAAGTTTAAATGTAAAGGTATACGTGTTTTCGTAAACATTATTCTTGAAAATAGAGCAATCGGGTGTCCATGAAAATAAGGTTTCTATTTTACCTTTTCCCTCCACCGCGGTAAATACGTAATTCTCCGGTTTCTCAGTACCGGTGGCACCAATTAAACTGAGTGAGAGCACGTCCTGTTCCGGGGCAACATCTGCATCAATGCCTCTCAGCAGAAACTCAATCGGTTCACCTAACACAAACTCAACCATCTTCCCATTTACTACTTCATTACCTTGTTGAATGGTAAGCTGAGGCTGCGCATTGAGAGGCGGAAGAACTGTTACTTGCACATCTACCGTATCGGCTTTATAAAACCTGCACTTGTTTGCATTGTCAACCACAATAAACTGAAAGGTAAACTTGCTTTTCTTTTTCAGGTCAATTTTGGCACATTTTATATCCCACTGAAAACGGGAAGTAACAGTGCCTGCCCCTGATGCTACCGGAAAAGAAATACCAAACAAACCCAATGAGTCGCGTTGCTTTACATCAAGCACGAGCAAATCATTATCAACCAGGTCGCTGCCCGTTACATTAAAGGCAAGCGTTTCGTTCACCCTGCGTTGCAGGTTTAATACTCTTCGCTCGTGCGGATCGCTGGTTAAATCCGTATCGATGGTTGGGGATGCATTCCCCGGCAGGATAACGGCAAAATTAAATGTAGCCGTTACCGGATCGCCAAAACCACACAGGTTTTTATCCTTTGCTATTATTTTTACCTGAAAGCCCGTTCGGTTAGTGAAATCATAAATATTGCAGAAAGCATCCCACCGGATTTTTCCTTTCACAATCCCGTTAACGGGCGGACTTTCAAATTCAATTTTTATTCCGGCATCGGCCAACGCAAAACCATTTGTTACAATGGAAACCAGCAGTTCATCAACATCATCATCACGAATTTCAAATGCCTTTTCATAAAATCCTCCTTCCTGCAAAATGATTGTTTCATTCAGCAATAAAGAGGTTAACGGAGTTACATGATCTACCGGATTGACATAATAAGGATTGGTATTTACTGGAGGTTCTACATTGACTGCAATCTTAAGCGTATCGCTTAATGGTAAACTACAGGCATCATCAAACGCAATGATCCCTATCTGATAAGGACCACCTTCAATATACGGGCATCGCGGAAAGCAAATAGTAAAGTCCTTCGTGCTTCCATTCAACAACGTAGCGGATGTTACTGCCGGAAGAATTTCGCTGATATTCTTTTTAAAAAAATTGAGTGCCACTGCCCGAATAGAAATCTTCTCACTGAAATTATCTTCTATTTTACTGGCATCGGGATCGGAAACCCGTACTTGTATACAACGGTCTTCATCTGCTACGGTATTGGAAAAACTGATGCTCATATTTTTACTGTACGTGAAGGAAGCATCGGTTAATTTCTTTCCGGTGATTTGAGGGGGCTCTGCCTGGGGGCATGCATCTACCACCAGCATTTGAAAATCGCGCCTGCTCTCACCTATTTTTTCGCCAGCCCGGTATTCATCAATCTTAACAGCAAAAACAAAAAGCCCCTGATTTATTGGTGTAGCGGTAAGCAAACCCTCGCGACTTATTTTCAGATCGGGGCTACCATTTATAATTTTAGAGAGCCCATAGCCGGGGCGCCACGTTATTTCAGGATAAGGGCCGGGAGAAGGATTAGGAAGAGGTATTTGAGAAGTAGTGTTTAATGGAGTTACCAGAGTATAGACCAGCGAATCTTCATCATCATCCACTCCTGCAAAGTCAACATAGTATGGCCGAAACGGACAAGCAAAATCATTAAGCGGTGGAAACAGGCGGGGCGATGAATTAATAAAAGGCTGACCATTTTTTACTACCGGGGGAAATTCCAAATAGAAAGTTTGCCCTGCAGAAATATTGGCGCCTTGTGGCACCTGGCTATAAATATTGGTGATGGTATAATTACGGCAGCATCGCTCCCACACTACAAAATATCCCTGGGGGTCACTATAATTTGCAGATGAAAGAACGATTGTAGAAGTATATATC
>CAZNRJ010000181.1:0-7523 GCA_964574945.1 uncultured Ohtaekwangia sp.
GTGCAACAAGCACAAAATGTTTGCGCAATGGTGGCGGGACATCAAGGTATGAAGTGTATTTATTTTATTACGTTTGCCCACGTGGATAGGACGCGGCTTCGATAAGCCACCACTGCGCAAACACAAACGTTGTAGCTCATGCGCAAAGACAAAGGAGAATTCTAACAATGAAGAAATCATTAGTTGTATTGAGTTTCATACTATTGACATGTTGTCAAGGCAGACAAAATGTTAACGATGACAATAAGAATGAGATTAAGACTAACGATCACTTAATTGGAACTTGGAACAATGGTTTCGACAGTGCCTCATTCATAATAACAAAAGACTCAATTTACGACTTCGAACATTTCAAGTGGACAACATTCATCCAAAATGGTGACACAGCGACATTCTATTACCTCCCAGACGAAGAGTTTAAAACAAGACTTTATAAAATCCACGAAGACACATTGATTCATGAACTTGGAGTTTCAAAAACTAAGTATTGGAGACTTGGCAAACTCACGGACAAATCATTAAAAGGTGTTTGGACTGATGGTTCAGGACCAAATGCGAGTGTTCGAATTGAAGAAGATTCGATTTATGACGTGGAGCATTTTGAACGTTCTAAATATGAAATTAAAGGTGACTCCCTGATAATATTCTATGAAGACAAAATTTTTAAAGCAAAAATTACAAAACTCGACTCGGACAGTTTAATCTATGTAAGTGAGTATGGAGAGACAAAAATGTGGAGATTTAAGAATTAAAAACGCGGACTCGTTTTGCGTTCAAACAAAATAAAAGGTGGACGCGCACGAGCTTTTTGCCTGCGGTCGGTGTTATCACCGTACCGCGAGGAGCGATAGTTTAGGACGGCAGTTTTTTGTTATGGAAAACGGGATAGAGTTATATGAAATACAGACTGTTCGGTGACAACACCGACCAGAGGCAATAATTGAACACTCGACAGAGTTCTCGAAACAAACAATAAATTGTATGAGATGATTAGGATAAGAAATGCAAAGCCTCAGGACATTGATATAGTTTTTGATTTTATATGTGAATTAGAGAATGAGATTTTTGACAAAAGACTTTTTAAAAAAATTTATGTTGATAATCTTAAAAACAAGAACAATATATATATCATAGCGTGGGACAAAAAGCCTATTGGATACTTAAGTTGCCATGTTCAAGGACTTTTACATCATTGCGGACAAATTGCTGAAATACAAGAAATGTTTGTGGTTCATGATAAACGAGGACTTGGGATTGGAAAACGACTCTTAGATAAATTAAAAGCGACCGCTAAAAAAAGGAAAATACAACAGATTGAAGTAACATCCGGACTAAAAAGAAAAAGAGCTCATAAGTTTTATTTGACTGAAAATTTCATTTTGACATCTAATAAATTCGTTTGTTCCAAATACTAAAGATTAGACAAAAAAATAAGATAAAGGAGACTGACTAAACCCAACAGCCCAGCTATATAGAATATTCCCGCGGGGTTTTACCGGTCACTTTCTTAAACGTCCTGTTGAAGTGCGATAAATTATTGAAACCCGTTTCGTAACCGATCTCCTGAATACTTTTTTGATTCTCTATTAACATTTTACACGCATTGCTGATGCGAACTTCATTCAGAAAGTTGGTAAATGTTTTTCCTGTCCGCAGTTTGAAGTACCTGCAAAATGCTTCCGGAGATAAATTGGCTATTTCAGCAGCTTCACTGATTTTTATTTTCCGGTTACTCTGATGAAGTGTAAACTGAAGGATGTCATTCATGCGTTTGCCTTCATTGGCATTAAACCGGGTTTGTGAGAGGGTAACCGATAAAGGTTTTAGTTCATGCGATTCACTCAGCGTCTTCAATAATTGAATAAACAGGATGAGCCGGTCAATACTTTTAGCCTTTGCAAGCTCTTCAATAAGGTTGATGAGTTGTACATTGGTTTCCCCTTCAATACGGTAACCCACCCCGGCATGTAAAATAAATTGTCGAATGCCTGCGAGTTCGTTCAACTGCCAGAAATTTTCACCTGCATACTTCTCATCAAAGTAGAGCGAAATAGAATTTACGCGGAGTTTATTTTTTGGCTCGTAATAACTTTCATCGCTTTTAAATACATGGGGCTGATCACTTCCAATCAGGAAAATATTTCCTGAGGTAAACCGCCCCACATAATCGCCTGCTATTAATGTGCCCGCCCCGCTTTTTATATACATGATTTGAGTTTCAGGATGATGATGGAGCTTGTCATAGAAGATGGGAGCACTGTCCACCTGAATACGGAAGGCTTCTTTTGATATTTTGGGAACCTGAAAAGGTATTACCTTCATCTTTGCCTATTTTGACACCTTTGAAGTCTATAATTATGTAAAAGTAGTCAAAATAGTGCCATTGTTGACTATTTCCGTGTAAGGCTTACCTTTTTATAGATTGTAGCTTTGATTTATAAAATGAACTTACGCGAACGAGGCGTCAAGACACCTTAAAGGTGTCAGACGCCTAACTCTTGCGTAACATCATTATAAAATTTTAAAAGATATCGTTATGGCTCTTCAATGGAAAGGTGTAATTCCTGCGCTCACAACCAAGTTTACTGCGGATGATAAACTTGATTTCCCGCTCTTCGAAAAAAACCTGAACGCCCAGCTTGAAGCGGGGGTAGAAGGAGTGATTTTAGGCGGCTCGTTAGGTGAAGCAAGCGTGCTGAGTAATGAAGAAAAATTTGACCTGGTAAAATTTGCAGTTGATAAAATATCCGGTAAGGTGCCGGTGATCATGAACATAGCGGAAGGCAGTACACGCGAAGCAGTAAAACTTGCTGCCGAGGCGGAGAAGTGTGGCGCCACGGGATTAATGCTGTTGCCACCGATGCGGTATAAGTCAGACCATCGCGAAACCGTAGCCTATTTTAAAGCTGTTGCCGAATCAAGCAGCTTGCCGATTATGATTTATAACAACCCGGTGGATTATAAAATCGAAGTTACGCTTGATATGTTTGACGAACTTGCTGATAATAAAAATATTCAGGCGGTGAAAGAATCCACGCGCGATGTGAGTAATGTTACGCGCATGATCAATCGCTTTGGCGACCGGTATAAAATTCTCTGTGGCGTGGATACCATTGCCATGGAAGAATTAATGTTGGGTGCAGTAGGTTGGGTAGCCGGTTTGGTATGCGCATTTCCAAAAGAAACGGTAGCTGTTTATAAATTAACGAAGGCTGGTAAGATTGAAGAAGCTTTGAAGATAAACCGATGGTTCCTTCCTTTATTGGAATTAGACCTGCATCCAAAACTTGTCCAGTACATTAAGCTGGCCGAACAAGAGACAGGTATTGGTTCAGAGATTGTTCGCGCACCCCGGTTAACACTTGTGGGTGCAGAGCGTGATCAGATTTTGAAACTTATCCGTGACGGAATTAAGAGCAGACCGAAGTTGGAGGCTTGATAATGGATGCTGAATACTGGATACTTGATGCTGGATTCTTGATGCTGGATTCTTGATCGAGTATCCAGAATCCAGTATCCAGTATCTTAAAAGAATCCAGTATCATTAAATAAAAGAAACAATGAAATACACCGATTCAACCACCGACCAGGTAAATGCTGCCATGCTGGAAGCGCAATTTGCCTTTCTATCGTACAAAAATTTTTCAGGAAAGAAGAAGGCTGAATTTCTTCGCGCTATTGCTGATGAAATTGAAGCATTAGGTCAGGAACTGGTAGCAACAGCAATGCAGGAAACAAATTTGCCTGAAGCCCGCATTATTAATGAGCGCGGCCGCACAACAGGCCATTGCCGCATGTTTGCAGACTTGGTGGAAGAAGGATCGTGGCTTGAAGCGCGCGTGGATACAGGCAATCCCAACAGGGCGCCTTCCCCCAAACCGGACTTGCGAAAAATGCTTGTGCCCTTGGGGCCTGTAGTTGTATTTGGTGCAGCTAATTTTCCATTAGCATATTCAACAGCGGGTGGCGACACCGCCTCTGCACTTGCTGCCGGATGCCCGGTAATTGTGAAAGCACATCCGGCACATGCCGGTACATCGGAGTTAGTGGCAAAAGCAATCACGATCGCTATAGAAAAAACAGGAATGCCAAAAGGTGTTTTTCAGCATATTCATGGTGCAGGTTTTGAAGTCGGGCAGGCATTGGTAAAAAACCCATTTACAAAAGCGGTTGGGTTTACGGGTTCTTTGGCAGGAGGTAAAGCATTATTTGATTTGGCCAACCAACGCCCGGAACCTATTCCGGTTTTTGCCGAGATGAGTAGTATCAATCCGGTAATCTTATTGCCAGAGACATTGGCTCGCCATGCAGAAAAAACAGCTTCAACTTTGGCAGGATCAATCACATTAGGTGTTGGACAGTTCTGTACAAACCCGGGATTGATTTTAGCGATTGAAGGTGAAGGGCTAAATCAATTTATTAAATCGCTGTCTTCGGAAATTCAAAAGGTAGTTCCGGCTGCTATGTTACATCAGGGCATTGCCGATAACTATTCAAGGAAATTAAAAAATGCGCTTGCGCAGAAAGGAGTAAAGGTGGAAGGATCAGCATCTGCAGAAGGAACATCTTCTCAGGGAAAAGCCTTAGTCGCTTCCGTTAAAGCAAGCGAGTTTATAAGCAATCCCGCGTTAGCGGAAGAAGTGTTTGGTCCGTTTTCGCTGATCATTCGGTGTGCTGATTTGAAGGAACTTAATACGGTTATCAGCCATACCCACGGACAATTAACTGCGTCTATCATTGCTGATGAAAGTGAATTGGTGAATCATAAAAGTTTATTGAATTCAATAATCGAGAAAGCCGGACGGTTAGTAATCAATGGAGTTCCCACAGGAGTGGAAGTAGTGGCCGCTCAAAATCATGGCGGACCTTATCCCGCTACAACGGATTCACGTTTTACAGCGGTAGGTACAGATGCGATCAAGCGTTTTGTAAGGCCCGTTGCTTTTCAAAATTTTCCTGATGCCTTGTTACCCGAAGAATTGAAAAATTCAAATCCGTTAAAGATTTGGCGACTGTTTAATGGTGAATGGAAAAAATAGATACTGGATGCTTGATACTCGATAGCTCAGTATCCAGCATCGAGTATCGGAAATAAATGCCTGCAAATTTAATAGAATGGTGAAGGAGTCATTAAATAAATTCACGTGCATAGACGCTCACACCTGTGGCAATCCGGTGCGGGTAGTTGCTGAAGGCGGCCCGAAGCTGGTAGGCGCAACCATGAGCGAAAAACGTCAGCACTTTTTGAAGGAGTATGATTGGATCAGGAAAGGGTTAATGTTTGAACCGCGCGGTCACGACATGATGAGTGGAAGTATTTTATATCCACCGGCTGATCCGGCCAACGATGCAGGGGTATTGTTTATTGAAACAAGTGGTTGCCTTCCTATGTGCGGACATGGAACCATTGGAACTGTTACCATTGCCATTGAAGAAGGATTGGTGATTCCTAAAACTCCTGGTGTTTTAAACCTGGAAGTGCCTGCCGGGTTAGTGCACATTGAATATAAGCAGGAGGGAGGTAAGGTGAAGTCGGTGAAGATCAAAAATGTGAAAGCGTATTTGGCTGCCGAAAATCTTACGGCAACCTGTCCTGAGTTAGGTGAACTCACACTGGATGTTTCCTATGGCGGGAATTTTTATGCGATTGTCGATATGCAAAAAAACTTTAAAGGCATTGATGCGTACACAGCCGATCAGTTAATTTCCTGGAGTAGAGAGTTAAGAAAGGACATCAATAAGAAATACACATTTGTTCATCCTGAAAATCCTACCATCAACGGGTGCAGTCATATTCTCTGGACGGGCAACCCGATTGACCCGACATCCACCGCACGCAACGCAGTATTCTATGGCGACAAAGCCATTGATCGCTCACCGTGTGGAACAGGTACTTCAGCCCGCTTGGCGCAATGGTTCACAAAGGGAAAGCTAAAACAAGGTGAAGATTTTATCCACGAAAGTATAATCGGTTCGAAGTTTATCGGACGCATAGAAGAAGTTACTGAGTTGGATGGAAAGCCGGCAATTATTCCGAGCGTTGAAGGCTGGGCAAAAATTTATGGGCATAATACGATTACGATCGATCCGGAAGATGATCCGTATGCGTATGGGTTCCAGGTAATATAGGCTGGTGCTGGATACTGGATTCTTGTTGCTGTGATCTATTTTTCAAAATTGAAATATGTATTTTTGAAGCATGGAAACTACTTATCGATTAAATGCTAAAGAACTTTCTGTTGATTTGGTGAAATCTATTCAGGAAGCTTTCAAGGATAAGGAAATTGAAATTACAGTTACGGACGAGATTGATACAACCGATTATCTTTTATCAACAGAGGGAAATAAGAAGCACTTATACAAGTCGCTTGACGAATTGGAAAGAGGAGAAGGAATCCCGATGACCCTGGCTGAATTGCAAGAGAAGTATTTGAAATGAAAACCATTCTGTTTAGTCCGGAAGCGCTCCGGCAACTTGATGAATGGAAAATCCAGAATCCTAAAATTGCTACCAGAATTGTATTGCTGATAACGGCAATCTCAGAATCTCCATTTACAGGAATCGGAAAACCTGAACCCTTAAAACGTAACCTGCAAGGCAAATGGTCGCGAAGAATAACGCGAGAGCATAGACTTGTGTATGAAGTAACGGAGATAAGTATCAAAATAATTTCGTGCAGATTTCATTATGATTAGACCATGAAAATAGGAGTCATCGGTGGCGGCATCATTGGGTTAAGTTCAGCTTATTATTTAAGTAAGGCAGGGCACCAGGTAACGATTATTGATCAGGGTGATTTAACAACAGGTTGCTCGTTTGGCAATGCGGGAATGATTGTACCGAGCCATATTATTCCGCTGGCCGCTCCGGGCATGATTTCAAAAGGCATTCGTTGGATGTTTAATTCCACCAGTCCGTTTTATGTAAAGCCAAGACTTAGTGGTGATCTAATTAAGTGGGGCTATCATTTTTATAAAAGTGCTACCAAAGAGCATGTTGCTAAATCGGCACCAGCCTTGAAAGATCTGAGCGTGTTCAGCAAAGCCATGTATCAGCAATTGGCAAAAGATCTTCCCTTTGATTTTGGTTATCACGAGCGTGGATTGCTGATGCTTTATAAAACAAAAGAAACAGAGCATGAAGAAGCTGAGATGGCAACGCTTGCCAATCAGCATGGATTAGAAGCGCATGTTCTCTCGGCATCGGAAGTACAAAAGTTGGAACCCGATGTAAAAGTTGATGTGCATGGTGGAATTTATTTTCCTGGCGATGCACATATAACCCCACAATTGTTAGTAACCCAATTGATCAGCTATTTAAAAGAGCAAGGTGTTGTCTTTCATGTAAAGACAACTGTCAATGATTTTATAATTGAAGGTAACACAATCAAATCACTCAGGACAACTGCACGGGATTTTGAATTTGATGAAGTGATATTAGCAACCGGTTCGTGGTCGGGTGGGGTGGCGGCTAAGCTGGGATTATCAATACCCATGCAAGCCGGCAAGGGGTATAGTTTCAC
>CAZNRJ010000182.1:0-7504 GCA_964574945.1 uncultured Ohtaekwangia sp.
CGAATTCATAGAGAAAAACAAAGCCATCAACAATGGGCATGTTGATATCCAAAAAAATCAAATTGGGAATATTTTCGGGATTACTTTGATGTTCTTTCAGGTAATCCAAAGCCCCCTTGCCTGAGCTTTTTACTTCTACCCGTCTTGCAAACTTTGTAATTTCTATTATCCGCTTACTGATAAAATTATCAGTATCATTATCATCTACCAATAATACAAGGTCAATAGTTTTTGTAGTGGTCTCCATGTCAAATTCTCTTACTAAGCACTCAGCCTATTCTAAACCAGATGGCAAAATTATTCAATTTTATCACAACCTAAACTTTTGGAGACTGCGATCGCGCGTGAAGTAAGTATTTGATCAAAAAAGTTAAAAAATGGGGGCCTATCGGGATAAAATCTTGATTTTTTCGCCCAACGACAGGCTTAAATTTTCCTTTTTGTTCCAGTCCATCAGCTCTTTGATGGTTACGTTGTACTGACGGGCCACACTATATAGAGTGTCGGCAGGCTTTACTTCGTGAATAATTACCCTGGTCTCGGGAATTGCACTTACTTCGCTAAGTGGTTCAGAAGCTTGTAATGCAGGCGCTTTCACTTTTAAATATTGTCCGGGTTTTAAGCCAGCGCCAACATTCAGGTCGTTCCATGATAGTAAATCTGTTACGGCTACTCCATAATTTTTAGAAATAGCGTAGAGTGTTTCACCCTGTTTTACAAGATGGAATCCATCCTGATCATTATTAGCCACACGTATATTAGCCACACGTACAGAATCATTTTTAGGGATGATCACTTCAGGTATTTTCTCCACCTGGGTTGTGATGGCCGGTGTGGATGAACTTATTTCCTCTTTTGGCTTTACCTCCCAACCAAAAAAAGCACCTTCTTCAACGGCCACAATAACTTCGTCATCAGCTATTACAGGTACAATGGTATTTTCCTCCAAGGGCTTTTTCCTGATCAACCAAACCACATCCCCCGGTCTTAAGTTGGGCGAAGCAGATAATTTATTAAATTTTTTTAGTTGTGCCATACGCACTCCATACTGCTGACTGATTGCCCAGAGGTTATCACCCGAAACCACCGAGTGCGAAGGCTGGCCTGATTTCGTTTTCTTGCGTTTCAAAAAATAGTATGCCCCATCCTCAACCCGGTGGTCAACAGAGATTTCATTATACTTTAAGAAGTCAGGCAGGGAAACCCCTGCGCGTTCTGCCAGTTGAACAGTAGTTTCACCGGCTACTGCTTTCACAGCGGGTATTCCATTGATGTCACGTTTCTCAAGTTTGATAAATGCCGGTTTACTTTGAACAGGTTCGCTTGATAGCGGTTTACTTGAAGCAATCATGAGGGTGTTAAACTCAGGGGTTAATTGCCCTGCCGGAACGAGTACTAAATACGGTTTATCGGCCGGGATTTTACTTGCCCGCGCCCACTTGTTGTATTCCCGTAAGGTTGCTTCATCAATGGCTAATTCTGTTGCAAGTTCATTCAATGCTTTGGGAGATTGAATTTGATATTGAACCACTTTTACCTGTGGCTCGCCCTTCACTGAATTTTCAAACGCAATTTTATGGGCTAAATATTTTTTTATATACCAGTAGGTTTCGCTGGTTATTTCCATGTGGCGCACACCATTGTACTTATCACCCACCGAACGTTGCACACCGCCACCGCCCATTTGGTACGCTTGCAGCGCAAGCAGCCAGTTATTAAACAAATAATTATTTCTCTTTAAGTATCGCGCTGCTCCGCGTGTAGCCGAAGCAATGTTCATACGCTCGTCAATATCCTTATCCACACGCAAGCCCATTTCCAGGGCTGTGAAATCCTTAAACTGCCAAAAGCCCACCGCATTGGAAACAGAAACAGCATCCGAAATCAATGCGCTCTCCTGCAACACGAGGTATTTAAAATCATCGGGTAGCCTTTCTTCCTGAAAAATTTTCTCAATGATCGGGAAATAGGTTTTGGCGCGTTCTACTTTAATACCGAAGTAGCGGGGATGTTGCGTAAGCGCATCCACATCTTTTTGAATTTCGCGCCTGGCATCATCACGGATCGTGAGTGTCATGTCTGCGAAATGCATCTTATGGGGCACTTCGGGAGTTTGGGCGTATGAGGCAGCACCAATAAAAAATAGTGCAACTGCAAAAAATCTCATGGCGCAAAGATAAGGAAAATAATGAACAATGGGCAATTGACAATGAGCAATGATAACGGAGTATCCATTCTCAAATTGTCAAGTATCAATTCTTTTTACGGATCATCATGATGCCATCGCGTAAGGGCAACAACACATTTTCGACCCGGGTGTCTTCAGTTACTTTTGCATTGAATTCCAGTAAGGCTCGGGTGTCTTTATCCGGTTTGGGCTGGGTAACCTTCCCGCTCCAAAGCACATTATCAGCAAGAATGACTCCGCCCACTTTCACGTTATCAAAAACAAGGTCATAATATCTGGAGTAGTTCTCCTTATCGGCATCAATAAAGACGAGGTCAAATTGCTGATCAATAGTCGGGATGATTGTCAGGGCATTCCCGATCCGGTAATCGATTTTCTCGGAAAGACCGGCTTGCTGGAAGTAATCACGGACGCGGGTTTCCAATTCTTCATTGATGTCGATGGTTATTAATTTTCCATCTTCCGTTAAGCCTTCGGCCAAACAAATTGCCGAGTAACCGGTATAGGTGCCTATCTCCAAAATGTTTTTTGGTTTTATGAGATGACTGATCATGGAAAGGTACCGCCCCTGCAATTGCCCCGAAAGCATACGCGGCATCATCACCTTTGCATGCGTTTCCCTGTTTATTTTCTTCAGGAGATCCGACTCAGGCGCAGTGTGCGCTTCAATATAGCCTGCAATATCGTCCGGCAAGAATTCCATGTTTTGACTCTCTATTTAGTTCAGCATTCTTTATTAAAAGTATGCAGGAGGCAGAGGACAGTAGGCAGTTTAATAGTTCAACAGCCAACTGCATACTGCTTACTGCAAACTTTACCCTCAAAGCGGTTCAACAATCAATGTACTTAACATTCGCTCGTCAAACATTTCGTTTGCCAATTTCTGAAGTTGATAGGAAGTAGTTCCTTTCACACGGTCAAAAATTTCCTGCAACGATGTTACCCGGCCCTGATCCAATAGATTTCGGGCCATCATAATCATAAAACTTGCATTGTTCTCTTCCGCCATCGCAATCTGACCCAGGATTTGCTCCTTCGAAGATGCAAGTTGCTTTACTCCCAACGGTTCATCACGCAATTTTTTCAATTCTTGTTTCACCAGAAAGATTCCCTTCTTTACCTGCGATGGTTCGGTGCCAAACGAAATAACAAACAACCCGGTATCGGTAAAGGGAGCAAACTGTGCCCCGATCGAATAAACGAAACCATACTTTTCGCGCAAAGCAAGGTTGAGGCGCGAGTTCATGCCCGACCCGCCTAAAATACTTGAGAGCATATAAAACGGACTTCGATTCTCATCTGAAAACGAATAAGCCGGACGGCCAATTGCACACCGCGACTGCTTTACAGGTTTTTTGAGCACAACATTTTTTGGCTTGTATCCCGAAAAATGAACCCGCTTCTTTTTTGATGCCGATGCAGGTATCGCCCCAAGATGTTTTTCAGCCAGGCGAACAACCTGTTCCATGGGGATGTTACCCACGCATGAAAAAACGATTCGCTTTGTGTCGAGATGTTCTTTTACAAACGAGGTGAAATCTTTGCGCTTAAATGAACGCACCGTCTTTTCTGTTCCCAGGATATTCATGCCCAGCGGATGCCCTGAAAAAATTACGGAATCAAATTCGTCCTGTAGGGAATCATCCGGGTCGTCATGGTACATCGACATCTCTTCCAAAATAACATGGCGCTCCTTTTCAATTTGCGGGGTTGGAAATACCGAATCAAACGTGATGTCTGTAAGCAACTCAAGCGCGCGTTCAAAATAATCATCGCGCAAGGACGCGAAGAATAAAATCTTCTCTTTATCGGTAAAGGCATTCAACTCTCCCCCGAGCGACTCAAGCCTGTTGATGATATGAAATGCTTTTCGCTTTCGGGTGCCTTTAAATGCCATGTGTTCCCAAAAGTGCGCAATCCCCTGGTTGGTGGTAGATTCATCGCGGCTGCCAATATCCAGCATGATGCCGCAGTGCACAATTTTAGTGGTAGTTACCCGGTTGTGGATAACCCGGATTCCGTTCTTCAGCGTATGTACCTCGTATTCTCTCATTTCGGGCACAAAATTAACCCAAAAAGTCATTAGACCTCACCCCAACCCCTCTCCAGAGGAGAGGGATGCCTGTACTTATCAACTCTATGCTTTGATCAAGTTCTTTCGTTTTTTAAATCCATGAATGCCACACTCATAAAAAACATTTTTAATTGTAATGGATTGAATTCTAACGATGTTCCACACCCGAACAGCAATGCCCGCCATCGGGCATAACCCTTGACAGATGTATGTTAATTTGCTTAAAATCGTATTTTAATAACGGCATCCCGATTGCAATAGAGCCCGGGATCAACTAACTCAAAATATGGAAACACAAAAAGTAAAGACCTGCTTCACCATTACGTTTACCGATGATCAATTCACCCATGCACGATCCTATGTTGAGGATATGAAAAGACATCCCCAGCGTGTTTTCTGGCGGGGCAAAGAAGGTAAATCGGATGATGAATTAATCATTGAACAAATTGCGCATCGCATCCTTTCAGGATTTTATAATACTGATTCGTATAATGCGAGCAAGCATATTGTAAGGATGGAGAGTATGACATCTTCGAGGTGACCGAAACTGCCTTCACAAAAGTTTATTAGAAGTACAACTGTTCAATTTAGCACGTCTGCCCCCATTACGCCAAGCCGCTGTAGGTGCGGGCGTTTTCCTGCCATGCTTGTAACCCATTGTCGTTGTTGAGTTGTCCTGTCATTGAGTGTTGGCTGTGCGTTGCGTTTTTATTTTTTTTGAAGCGTTGTAAATTTTTTAAAAATAATTTTTCTTTTGGGTCGGCTTTTGTACTAAGTTTTTTCATTGATAAATATCTCTTGGTCTAATCCTTTTTTATATCTGTGAATTGATTCTATGAGCTGTAGTAAATTTTCTTCTTTGATTTTACCGATGTCAAAATTTATTTTCTGTTCGTCATACCGTTTTTTGCTGCCTGACTTTTTAATGCTGTTGTCAATGTTGTCTGGGGTAAAGAATTTCGCTTTGTTGTCAAGATGCTTCTTGAATTCATTTAGATAAATTCCAATTCCTGCAAAATCGAAGTCGCCAAAGTGTAAGTAGTCCCATTTTTGGCTTGAAATTATGTTTCATAGTCTAATTGTCAGGATAAACCTGATATATTAAATACGAAACATCATTTTTTGGGTGTTTTGACTAAAAAATTGGGGGTTGCCCTATCAAACCCGCTCCAACACTTTTTTAATCAATGCCTCAACAATTTTGTTTGGGTCTTTAGAGAATTTATTCTTGATGCGGTTGGCAATGATGGCATTTAAACTGAGTACTTCATGGCCGAGTAGCCGGCCCATGGCATAATAACCCGCGGTTTCCATTTCGAAATTGGTGAGCCAGAAATCCCCTTTGTGATAATAATTTAAGTCCTCCAATAATTTAGGGAAGCGAATGGGCACCCGCAATTCACGGCCTTGCGGTGCGTAAAACCCCGGGCAGGTTACTGTATTTCCTTTCATCATGTCAGCGCCAATTTGTTCGCGCAAGCTTACAGAGCCGCGCACGGCATACGGCATAAAGGGCAGCCCGGTTTTCTTTTGAATATCGTGCGCAAGTCCCGTCTCAAGATCGTTCATGGGAAGGTCATAAAAGTTCATCAGGTTATCCAAACCTATTGCATAATCTGAAGCCAGGTGCGTACCTAACGGAATATCTTCCTGCAATGCACCCGAGGTTCCTATCCTGATAATCTTTAATTTTTTCTTGCGCGATTTAGGTTCCCGTGTTTTCAAGTCGATATTGACAAGGGCATCGAGCTCGGTAAAAAATATTTCAATATTGTCGGTGCCAATACCGGTACTGATCACCGTAATTCGTTTGCCTTTGTACTTCCCAACATGGGTAATGAACTCGCGTTTGTTCATCTCAAACTCTACCTCGTCAAAGTATTGACTCACTGCATATACCCTGCCGGGGTCACCCACTGTGATAATGGTATCCGAAATATTTTTTGGCAGCAGGTTTAAGTGGTAAACACTTCCGTCCGGGTTAAGGATTAAATCAGTTTCGGATATTTTTGACATGGAACTGGTGCTGGTTACTACTGATTACTGCTTACCGATTTACTTAACTTTCGTGGCCGGATTTCCAAACACAGTTTCACCCGCTTTTACAGCGGCAATCACCACCGAACCCGCTCCGATACGCGCGCCTTTACCTACGGTTACACCTGAAACAATCGTTACTCCCGAACCAATAAAAACTTCATCTTCAATGGTCACCCCTGCATTAATCGAACTGCCTGCCCCCACCTGCACAAAATCTCCCAACGATGAATCGACCCCGATTGAAGTTTGCGTGTGGATAATGCAATGACTTCCTATTTTAGAACCGGGCGCCAGGTAGGCATTGAAATCAATAAAATTGCCATGCCCCAGGATGGCCTTTTCTGAAACCACCGAACGGCTATGAATGGCATTAACGGGCTGCATGTGGCGCACTTCCTGAATCATCTTCACCAACGACTTCCTGAGCTTGTTGTCGTCCACCGCTACAAAGGCTTCACATTTTTTCCCGATGAGTTTTAGAAATCCATCGTTGTCGGTATCACCCAGCACCACCACTTCATCGATCTCCGTGTTATGCAACTTCTTGTCGTCATCCAAAAAGCCATACACAACAACGCTATTCGTTTCAAAAATTTCTTTTGCTGCACGCCCAAGGTGATTGGCGCCAAAGATGATTACCGGGTTTTCCATGCGGCAAAGGTAAGGTATCTCTCATTGAAAAAGGATTATACACTAATTAGAAATCCTTTTCTGAGAATTATATTTTCTGCTGCCGAACAGGCCCTAAAAAATACCTGCAAAAACTTTACTAAATTGAGAGATGGGTTGTCCTAAAATTTGTTTAATGCATAAATCTTCAGCTACTATTTACCTAATAGTTATCCTCTCATCATTGAATGCAGTTGGCCAGACTAATACCAGGTCCCTAACTAAAGTAGGCGGATTCCTCAATTTCAACCACCCATCAGGATTTGGAGGATTCATTTTCAGCTTGGAAAATGAACGGGTGATTAGTAAAAATAATTCCTTTACACATGGGCCAAGATTGGATTATGAAAAAGCAAAAAAAAATATTCAACCGAATTCATTTTTCTTTGGGCTTGAAGATCTTATTGTTGGCTATCAATTAAAGGTTTATCCATTTCATTTTAAGAACCGCAAACCCTATCAGGGAATCTTCATTGGAGCTTATCCGTGTTACTTCCTTCCTATTAACAATCTTTATAAAAACGGGCCCGGCA
>CAZNRJ010000183.1:0-7468 GCA_964574945.1 uncultured Ohtaekwangia sp.
CGTAAATCCACTTGTTGGCTATTTGTTTTTTCCTTCCGGGAAAACGATTTTAAGTCATGGCCCCAAAGTGAGTACCAGCGTTTTCTTTACTCCTGATTTTAAACAAACCGACAGCGAAACATTCTTAGCTTACAATTTCAATTTTAGAAACCTAAGTACTTTTACTACCTGGATAGCTCATGATTATGTGCAACTCCTTGCTCCGTTTGATCCTACCAATTCAGGGAAAGATAGTTTGGCAACCGGAAGTGAACATTATTGGAATTCGTGGGGCACCGAATTTATTTCGCGACCGCAAAAGAAATTAACGTATGGGTTTGCCACTCGTTATGGTGGCTACTATGAAGATGGAACAAGATTATTTTTAACAGGCGATTTAGGCTACCGCATTCAGCCCTACGTGAGCATGTTATTAAGTGCGAGCTACAACGATATTCGCTTGCCCGACCCGTGGGGGAAAAACACGTTTTGGTTAATTGGTCCCCGCATTGATATTACATTCACGAACAAAATTTTCTTCACCACCTTTTTGCAATACAATGAGCAGCTTGATAATGTGAATTTGAACACGCGCTTTCAGTGGCGCTACCGGCCTGCTTCCGATTTGTTTATTGTTTACACTGATAATTACCTTCCGGAAAATCTTTCGGTTAAAAATCACTCGCTGGTGGTTAAGTTTACATATTGGTGGAATTTGTAACTTGAACCATCAAATTTAAATCACCGATAAAAGATGCATTTATACAAAACTCCTGAAGGCGCTCTTCTTATTACCGATCGTAATGCCTTTCTGTTAACGCAAGATTGGGATCAATTAATCAATCAACCAGATTTACATCAACACCTAAAAAAGTTGGCTGATAATTCAGAGGCTGTTTCTGAAAGCAAAAAAAAGGAGTTGATTAAAAAAGCTACCGCACCGATTGGCAGCCAGGAAGTTTGGGCATCGGGGGTAACGTATTTACGCAGTCGCGATGCGCGCATGGAAGAATCGAAAGAATCGGGGGCAGCCGATGTATATCAAAAAGTGTATGATGCCGAGCGGCCTGAATTATTTTTTAAATCGTTGCCAGCACGCGTGGTAGGTTCAGGCGATCAGGTTTTTATTCGCAAAGATTCAACGTGGAACGTGCCCGAACCAGAACTTACGTTATTCATTAATTCAGCAGGAGTCATTCAGGCGTACACAATTGGAAACGATATGAGCTCGCGCAGCATTGAAGGCGAGAATCCGCTTTACCTGCCGCAAGCAAAAATGTATGAACGCAGTTGTGCGCTTGGCCCATGTTTATTTGTGCCTGCAAAACCCATTGCCCCCGAAACAAATATTTCCATTACCATTGAACGCGCGGAGAAGGAAATGTTCAGCAACTCCATTCAGCTAAACCGCATGAAGCGCAACCTGCCCGAGCTTGCTGCCTGGCTGTATAAAGCCTTAAAGTTTTCAACCGGAAGTTTTTTAATGACCGGCACCGGCATTGTTCCATCAAATGATTTTACGCTTCACGCAGGCGATGAAATCAGTATTGAGATTGAAGGGATTGGGGTGTTGAGGAATGATGTGGGAGTGATTTAGATTGGGAGGGTTGTATGATTTTCTAAAAAAAATCGGAATGTATATTTTTTTAATGGTGTTTCATTATCTATAAACATGTGATGCCGTTGGCATCAGTAAGGCTAAAATAACCTCACCACCCGCCACTACTACCACCACCACCAAAGCTGCCACCGCCACCTGAAAAGCTACTGCCGCTACTGCTGCCAGAACTCCAACTGCTGCCTGAACCTGACGAATAACTTCCTCCGCTGCCACTTCCGCTATTCATTTTTTTTGCGATGTTTTTAACCCACTGGGTCCGTGCTGCCCATATTTTTATCATCGGGAACAAAATGATGTAGGCAGTGCCCGGCACATACCAGTATTTTAATGGGAACACAAAGGCGGGGAAGATGGAAAAGAACGGAATAAGAAACACATACATGGCCCACCCCCATTTATCTGTAATGATGATCGCAAAAAAAGCAAAGATGCTGAGGAAGGCATAAATGCCCAGCCCAATTAATATTCGCGCTGTAGCAGATAGCTCTACCAGGTCACCACTATCACCTGCCGTGTATTCGCCACCAATTGCAGCGGTTATTCCATTGATTGCAGCGGCAACTCCGCCATCAAAATCGGCCCTGCGAAATGCAGGCGCCATTTCATTTCGAATGATCCGGTTACACAGCGCATCGGTGAGCACACCTTCCAGCCCATGGCCTACTTCAATGCGCATCTTATGATCGTCCACGGCAATTAATAGCAACACCCCATTGTCTTTATCCTTCTGGCCGAGTTTCCATTTTTCCGCAACGCGTAACGAATAGTCTTCAAGCACTTCTCCTTCAAGCGAGGGGATAATGAGAATGGCAATTTGATTAGAAGTCGAATCTTCGTAGTGCGCCAACTGTTTTTCCAGTTGATCAATTTTTTCCTGCGAAAGCACATGTGCTTCGTCATGCACGCGTACATTCCACAATTCAGGAACTGCTTTTTGTGCAAAGGTGGTTAACGAAAAAAGAAGGGCGACAAGTAAAAAATGAAAACGCATATTCAAAATCAAAAATTCTTTAACCATTTAAGATCGACTTCGACAAGCTCAGTCTGACAATGTCTGTATAAAGTTTCGGTCACCACGAATTACTGGAGCCACCACCGCCTGAAAAACCACCCCCACCAAAACCTCCACCCCACGATCCGCCACCACCGCCTGAACCACGGCCACCCATCATTCCTCCCAGCATGGCAGCCGTCCAATAGCCACCGCCTCCGCCACCGCCTTTGTTCCTGCGCGACATCACAATCAGTATAATGATGATAAAGATGATGGATCCAAATGGAGAACGTTTGGATCTTTTTCGATTTGGAACCGGGTCTTCATTGACATACGTGCCGGCAATGGTTTTAATAATGGCAATCACACCTGCCTGAATTCCGCCTTCATAGTTTCCTTCCCTAAAATAAGGAGCTACCTCATTGCGGTTTATACGGCTCGACATCGCATCAGTTAACACACCTTCCAGTCCATAGCCTACTTCAATACGCATTTGTCGTTCCTGCATGGCAACAAGAAAGAGCACGCCATTATCTTTTTTCGCCTGGCCTAACTTCCACTCCTTAAATACATCTACGGCATAGCCGTCTATGTCGCCACCTTCCAACGATGGAATAATCAGCACAGCAATCTGACTGGAAGTAGAATCCCTATGAGCTTGCAGTAACGCTTCGAGTTGTGCTTTCGCAGGAGCGGATAAAACACCTGCATAGTCATGAACCCAAACACCACCGTGAGACGGAATTTTAGGTTGCCCCCATGCTGGGATTAACAACGAGAAACAAAAAATTATAGTAAGAAAGGATTTCATTCGCACAGGTAAACTTTATTTATTCCTTCACTGAATTAAAAGCAAACATAGTATTAAGCAATCGTCTATTTGTATTGGGCCTGCCTGCCGAAACTTTAGTGAAGGCAGGTGAGGTTACTCCATTCGCAAATCATCATTCAACTCATTCACATCATCCGGTGAAATAACAAACCCTTTTTCCAACAGGATTTCACCGCATCTTAAAATAGCTTTCTCAATGCCTTCTGTAATTTTATCTTTCTTCACGTGCTCAATAATGGTGCGCACAATTGCGTCCCATTCTTTTTGTTCAACCTCTTTACTGATGCCCTTGTCGGCCATCACGATCACTTCATGCTCAAAAAATGAAATAAAGATCATAATGCCCGTGCGCAGTCGTGTGTTAAAAACTTCTTCTTGTAAGAAAGCGCTTTCGGCACGTTTGCGGGTAGACTGATCCATGTATGACTGGCTCAGCATGATACGTTTTACGAAAGGGATATAATTGGCTTTTAAGGCACCGGTTAATCCGCCCAGCATAACCAGCACAAAAATGAGAACCGGATCATACACGGCCAGTGAAGGAACATAGCGATCGAACATAACAATCAAAAAGAAGACAGCTGTGGCTCCCAGTATTCCTGCGCGATAGTTGGCAATGGTGTAGTGCCCGCTCTTTTCAACAAACACAGGCACAATCTCACCGGATATTTTACTTTCCGCTTGTTTCACCGCAGCCTTAATGCGCTCAAGCTCTTCGGGTTTAAATCTCTTTTGTAGGGACATACGCTTTTGATTTAGAGACATCAAAGATACAAGGAAACCAATCGATTTTACGGTTATCTTAAAATAGAAATTGCCAAATGTAACTGATGGTTTGAAAGGACGCTTTTAAGAATTTCCTAATTGCTGTGGTTCTAAAATTTATCTAACGCTTGACTTAAGTCTGCCAAAAGATCTTCTACATTTTCAATTCCAACCGAGTAACGGATCAAGCTTTCAGGAATACCCAGTAATCTGCGTTGCTCTTCCGTTAACTCAACATGACTGGTGGTTTTTGGCGGACCGGCTAATGTACTTACTGAACCAAGACTTGCGGCCAGATGAACCAATTTAAGATTATGCAAAAATACTTTTACGCTTTCGTAATTTCCCTTTAATGAAAAGCTCATCATGCCACCAAACCCTGACATTTGCCTTTTTGCAATTTCATGACCGTGATGTGTTTCTAAGCCCGGATAGAATACATCATTAATCTTTGAATGCTCTTTCAAGTACTTGGCAATTTTAAGTGCTGAAGCATTTTGTCTTTCAATTCTCAACTCAAGTGTTTTCATTCCCCGGGCAATCAGGTAGGCAGGATCTGCCTGAAGACTTGCCCCATTGATTTCTCTGAACTGATAAACTTTTCTGACAAGTTCGGCATTGCCCGCTAACAGTCCTCCCATTGCATCGGAATGGCCACAAAGATATTTTGTAGCGCTGTGTATTGTTAAGTCTGCACCAAGGCTCAATGGATTTTGATTGATAGGAGTAGCAAAGGTATTGTCAACAACTACAATAGCTCCCTTCTTTTTTGCCTCAGTGGACAATCGCTTTATGTCAACAATCTTTAGTGTGGGATTGGTGGGTGTTTCCAGGTATAACAAATCACATCCGTTGGCAATTTCTGCCTCAAGCTTTTCATGATCGGTTGTGTCGCACAGCATAACCTCTACTTTATTTGCCGGGAGAAAATCAAGAAATAGTCTGCTGGTTCCTCCATACGTATCTTTCAGTGACACCACACGTTTACCGGGAGTTAAAAAAGTAAACAGCGTATTGCTGATTGCTCCCATACCGGTTGAAAAAGAAATTGCCGCTTCCGCTCCTTCCAGCATCCTTATTTTCTCTTCCAATACATGCACAGTTGGGTTTGTATTGCGACTGTATATGTGTCCTGATTTTTTACCCGTTGCTACATCGTGCCAGTTATCAAGATTATCATACGCAAACGTTACGGTGTTGAAAATCGGTGGGGTAATCGCACCTTCCGGAAACCGTTCCATTTCTCCACCCCATACAGAGATTGTTCCTTTCTTTGAATTCATACTTAATGTTTTAAATGCATCTCTAAAAACAGAATCCAAAAGATAGGCAGTTTACTGCGAAGCAGAAATTGCATGATGAAAATAAATTTACTTGCGATAAGTCTCTTCGCCTTTTGTTACTTTCGCAATATGGTAGCTGAGTTGGAAGAATATTTCAAAGCATAACGCTTCCGCTGATGGTTCGGGCTTCATTTATTACGTTGTTTTTTCTCTCTTCCTCCCTTTACGGGATTAGTCAGCAACTTGATGTTTCTCAACTTAATGCAAGCATTGGCATTGTTGGTTCGCCCGAAGATGTCTCAGGGAAAACAGAATCAGGAATTGTGCTGGCCGGTGGTGGTAAGGATCAGGATGCTGCCATGAAGTGGATGATTGATCGTGCGGGTGGTGGCGACTTTGTTATTATCCGTGCTTCGGGATCAACCGGGTACAATGACTATCTTTTTGAAATGGGTGGCTTGAATTCCGTGGAAACGCTGTTGATTGATTCGCGCGACAAGGCGATGCGCAAAGAAGTAGGGCAACGAATTCGCGAAGCCGAAGCATTGTTTATTGCGGGTGGCGATCAATGGAACTATGTTAACTTTTGGAAAGATTCGGAAGTATCCTCAGCGATTAAATATTTAATTGATGTAAAGAAAGTTCCCATCGGTGGCACCAGTGCGGGCTGTGCGGTGTTGAGCGAAATTATTTTCGATGCACGAAATGATACCGTTGTTTCTGCCGATGCATTGGCCAATCCGTATGCCAGCCAGGTGAGTATTTCTAAAAGCTTTATTCAACTTCCCTTTCTTGAAAACACCATTGCCGACCAGCATTATTCACAACGCGACCGGCAAGGCAGGCATGTCACCTTCCTGGCAAGAATGGCAAAAGATTTTAATGTATCACAACCTAAAGGAATAGCGGCTGACGAACGCACTGCCGTGTGTATCGATAAAGATGGAAACGCAATTGTGATTGGAGAGGGATCAGCGTTTTTTCTAATCAGTAATAAAAGCAAGCCTGAAGTGTGTGAACCCAATCAGCCTCTTACATGGACTAATAAAAACAAAGCCCTGCGGGTGTATATTTTTAAAGGCAGCAAAGCAGGTACACCGGCCTTCAACTTAAATCAGTGGCCACAGAAAAACCCCAATGAATATTGGTTTGTGGCTGAAGGAAAGTTGCAACGGATAAAAGCTGAGTAGTAATCTTTTCCTGTCATCGCGGCCTTTGAGCCGCGATCTCATTTATCAAACACTTAAAGAGATTCCGGGTCGCGCCAGTTTTCCTGTTAACATTAATTTAAATATCAGAACCTCCCTTTTAAATTCAATTCTGGCAGCTTGCCCGGAATGACTTTTTAAATTTATTCAATCTCATTCCACCATTCCGAACCTGGAATTTCGCCACCTAAAATAATAGGCTCACCAATAATGGGAGTTGCAACTTTTATGTTCAATGTCTCAGCGTGTTTTTTAGCCCGTTGAATCGGTTCTTTCCACGGGTGATTTGCTAATACAAATTTTCCCCAATGCACGGGCATCAGCACGTTCGCTTTTAAATCGACACCCGCCTGCACAGTTTCTTCCGGCATCATGTGAATGAGAGGCCATTGCCGGTCGTATTGTCCGCATTCCAATAAGGCAATATCGAATGGCCCAAACTTTTCACCAATCTCTTTGAAGGCATCATCAAACCCTGAATCACCGCCAATAAAAATTTTGTGTGAATTGGTTTGCAGCACGTAAGAAGACCACAAGGTTTTGTTACGTGTAAACCCCCGCCCCGAAAAATGCCGTGCCGGTGTAGCCGTCAGGTTAAATCCGGGAAGTACTTCAGAGGAATCCCACCAATCAAATTCTGTAATCTGATTGTCATCAACACCCCACCGGCTTAAATGCTGCCCGACACCCAGCGGAACACAAAACATTTTTACGGTTGCTTTTAGTTTTAGCACGGTGTTGTAATCAAGGTGATCGTAGTGATCGTGCGAGATGATCAGCAAATCT
>CAZNRJ010000184.1:0-7456 GCA_964574945.1 uncultured Ohtaekwangia sp.
CCGGTGATAATTATCATCGGGTAGTAGAAATTATCCGCAGTGGTGCGATTGGTAAAGTGCACACGGTGCGCATCTGGAAAGATGCTTATTCACCGGGGTTGGGCGAGGCAAAAGTGCAATCGCCACCGCCTGCATTAAATTGGGATATGTGGCTGGGCCCCGCTCCTTTTACTGAATATGTTCCTGAACGCTCCCATTTTTCCTATCGTTATTTTCTTGATTACTCCGGGGGCGTGTTTGCGGATTTCTGGTGTCACATTGCCGATGTAGTGTGGTGGGCTGTTCAACCTAAAGGACTTAAGAGTGTTGTTGCCCGCGGTGAGAAAACCGATGGACAGGCCGATGCCCCAAAGTGGTTGGATGCAGATTTTGAATTTGATGGATTAAAACTTTTCTGGACAACCAAAGCACCGGATGTGCCAGGAGCGGCCGGGCGAAACATCGGGGCTTACTTTGAAGGAGATAAAGGAACCCTGATTTGCGATTATAGCACTATGTCTGTTACCATTAATGGAGAGACTGTATCCGATATTCCTGAAATCCCAAAAACCATTGTTCGCTCACCCGGGCATCAACAGAATTTCATTGACGCTGTAAAATCGCGCACCCAACCTGAATCTAACCTCGCTTATGCCCGCGACATGACGTTGCCCATGCACCTGGCGCTGGCATCATGGCGTGTGGGCCGAACACTCAAGTGGGATGCTGCCAAAGAGAAGGTTATCGGAGATAAGGAAGCTGCAGCATTGCTCGCGCGAAAGTATAGAAAGAAATGGGATTTAGTTTAAAGTTTTATTCCCTGCCGGAGAGGTGTATATAAATTGCTTTCGTATTGTAAGGCCGCAAGATCTGACAACAACACATCGGGGTAAAACCTTCTCCAATCATCATTACCGTCCCTAATGTCTGCGAATCGAAACGAATGTATTCGTGTAGAAAAAATACCCCACCTTGTAGACTCGGGCATGGGGTTTTCCGTTATCTTGGAAATAAGAACCCAGGAACCGGTTCAAGAAACTGAACCCTGCATATCAAATCATGGCACAATCTTTTCTTAAAAACCCGTATTAACCAAAATAATAATATGATGCTACCCATTCGAAATTCTTCAAAACTTATCATACTCACCCTGGTTCTAATTACTGCATTTGGCTGTCAGAGTAAAAAGAAAGCAATGCAAGCCAGAAATGCAGCGGCTGAAAAAGCTAAAATGGAACAAGAAGCTGCTGACCGTAAATTCGAAGCCGAAGAGCAAGCAAGAAAAGCGGCCCAAGAACAAGCAAGACGTGAGGCCGAGCAAAGGGCAAATGAAAGCAAATCATCAACACCTGCTACCCGGTTGAATCAGTACTTTGGTGCCATTGCAGGGTCCGGCAATGTTTCTTCTGCCAATGCAAACATTAATGAAGCATTATCCTTATTTGCTTCCCCGGAAACTCCGGTCTTAATCGTAATCAGTGAAGAGGGTGGCATGAAGGATTATGACAAGCCCACTACGATCAAACAGTATCTCAATTATCTGAAAGACCAGAAAAAGAACCCTAATGCGATAGCGGATATTAAGACCAACGGGGAAGGAAAAATCACCGAGTTGGAATTAAAAAAGAATTAGTCTTCCATTAATGCATTTTAGTTTTTTGAAATAACTTATAAAATACCATTGTATGTTTAACAACACTTATAAAATCAGTCTTTTATTATTCTTCAGCTTAGTTGCAACGGGTGTTGCCATGGCTCAATCCGGTGACATCAGCCTCAAAAGAAAACAGGCGATCGATTCGCTTGCGCTGGAAAAAGTCAGGGACCTTAGTAAATACATCAGCATTATCGGCAACAAGCAGACTGCATTTTCTGAAGCCACACGCGTGATGGACAGGGCCGAAGAACTTTTTGCCCCTGAAAGTGAGATGGGTGTTTCGTCCTTAAATACCAAAGAGGTGAAGTATTATAAAGTGCGTAAGTACTTTGAACACCTGATGGCCCTTAATTATGATCGCGTAACGATACAATGGTACGACATTCATTATATCAGTGACCTGGAAAGACAACCGGACGGACGCTATGTGGGCGTGGTTACGATCTATCAACGGTTTGAAGGCGTATCGGATGATGGTTTGAAATACAAAGACACCACAAAAAAAGACATCACCATTTATGTGGAGCGCAAGAAAACACAAGTATCAGGAAGAATCATTGAATTTTGGGATGTGTTGTTAGGCGATATTCGTGTTACAGAAACCAGCAAGTAATTCGTGTTGAGATCTTTTATTGTAATAGCTCTTATGGCGCTGACTTCCCCGCTCGTGGCGCAGATTGTCAGCGATCTCGATGACGAGAGTAAGCTATATGCGCAATCCAAACAAGTCAATCAATTCTTCCGGAGGTTTAATGGCGAAGAAGACGAAAAAGGAAAACGCTATTACCCGGGTGACCGGCAATATCAAGGCAACAAGCTAAGAAAGAATTACCTCGGAGTATTGTTTGACGACAGCAACAAAGGGATGAGTTCGGCCCTTAAAGCTGAATTCGCAAAAGATGTATTGGACAGAGGCGAGGCGTCTGTTTTGAATTTCCATGGCGGCAATTGGTTTTCGGAAGTGAATGCCATGTTTACCATGAATGGAGTTACACAACCGGTGACCTTATATATGGAGCTGGAAAAAGATCACCTCGGGTATAAATGGGTGATCACAAAAGTGCGTGCTTATATGTTTGATCCTTACTTTAAAAGAGACACGACAAAAGTGGGCCGCTTCCTTCATCCGCTCAGCCATGAACTTGCCTTCATGAACTTGCGAAAAGCGTTTGAAAAGCCGGATAGCATCAGTCAGTTTGCATCAAAACGCTTTACACCCGATCATCTTTCTGTTTTTCTTTACGAAGTGAAAAAGGGAAACCTGAAATTTAAATCAGTGGAGCAGGTGAAGTTTCATTTTTTCCAGTTGAACGGTTGGTACTTTGAGCTTGCGCAATTTAACCGGCCCGGTTACAACACAGGCTGGTTAATTTCTAATCTTGTAAAACTGAACACCGATGCCGACAAGAAACTTTTATTGGCATACCTCTATCAGTAATTTTAATTTAATGAAGTATCGCTTAAAAAATTATATCCTTTGCATCATTTGTTTTGTAATACTCATTGCTTTGCCTTCTTTGGTTTCAGCCCAGGCAAAAAAGAAGACTGAAACTAAGCCTGTTAAAAAAGAAGAACCAAAGGCAAAACCCGTAAACGTAGCCGAAGACGAAAAACGCGTTCAGGATATTGTTGCCTTTCTTCAGTACCTGTTAAATACACTCGGAAGCAGCTCTACATCCGCCCGCGATAAAGAAGTATTGATCACCGAAAGTTATTCTAAAATTTTCAGGGACAGCAAAGTTCAGATTGAAGATGACCTGGTTGAAGCCAGGTTGGTAGTAACCAATAAAGACGTTGTCCCCTACTTAAAAGACGTTGACTTTTTCTTTAAAGATGTAAAATTTGAATTTATCATTGAGGAAATTAAGAACAGCACGTTACCCAACGGTCAGGTGTTTTATAAAGTATCAGCAAGACGGGCGCTTACAGGAACTACATCGGACGGTAAAAAAATCACTAACACAATTCCCAGGTTTATTGAAATAAACTACAATACAGATTCCCAGGATCTTAAGATTGTGAGTATGTATACCAACGAGTTTAATGAAACTGAAGCATTGACAAGCTGGTGGAAAGGACTTTCATTTGAGTGGAAGACGATCCTTAGGAAAGCTATATCAACCGGTAATCTGCCTGATAGCATTGGGATTGCAGACATAAAAAAAATAACTTCGGTAGCTGAACTTGATTTAAGTAACAATGGGTTCATCCAAAACATTGAACCCCTTGGCCGGCTTTTAAATCTCACCACGCTAAACATTTCAGGCACTCAAATAAGCGACCTCACTCCTATTCGCAATCTTACAGAGTTAAAAACACTCGATCTTTCCAATACTAAAGTAGTTGACTTAACCCCGTTAAAATATTCGAGTAAGCTGGTGTACCTGGATATCAGCTACACGCTTGTCACCGACATCTCCGTACTTGAAAAAATGTCTACCCTGCAAACATTGAACATGAATGGAATTGCAGCAACTGATTTTTCATCCTTGTCATTTCTTACCGCCCTGGAAACAGCCAATCTTGCCGATACCAAAATGTATACCCTCGCTCCCATGGAAGGATTAACCACGTTGACAGAGTTGGATATTTCCGGAACTCCGATTCGTGATCTCAGTCAATTAAAGAATCTTGAAAATTTAAAAGAGCTTGATATAGATAGCACACGCATTAGCAGCCTTGACGCACTGGCAAATCTTGAAAGCCTTGTTGTGCTGCGTGCAAACTATACCGCCATCACAAGCTTGCTGCCTCTTCAAAAATTAACCCGTCTCGAGAAGATTTATGCCGACTATACAGCGATCAATAAAGAGGCTGCAAATAATTTCATTGCCGTAAATCGCAAGGTTCAGGTCATTTTTGATTCAGAAGAATTGAAAACCTGGTGGGATGCGTTAACTCCGGAATGGCAATCTGTGCTTGGTAAGTCTGCCGAAATTAAACTCACTCCTTCGAAAGAAGAATTAGCGAAAGTTCCTCAGTTGGATTCGATCAACATAAGCAGTGGTATGAGGATGAATAGTTTAGAGCCCCTTCGCAAACTTCAAAAGCTGCAAGTGATTATTGCCAATCAAACAGCTATTGTTGATTTATCTCCTTTAAAAACACTTTCTGAAATCCGTTACATAGACATCAGTGAAACAAACGTAGCTGATATTTCCGCACTGCAGCAACTTACCAAACTTAAAGTATTACGGGCTGATAAGAGCTTAATTGAGAACGTTGATCGATATTCATTTCCAACTCTTGAAGTATTTTATGCAGACAACACTTCGATACATGATATAACTGCAAAAGAATTTTTGAAACGCAATCCAAAATGCCTGTTAGTTTATAAGACCATTCACATTGACAGGTGGTGGAATGGATTATCGGAAAACTGGAAAGATGTATTCAAAGCACAAATGAAATCCAAAGGGGATTTTACCCGGGAGAATTTTCATCAACTTGTTGAACAGGAATCGTTGGTTATTAAGGATGCACCTGTAAGCGACCTGAATGCATTGAGTGAATTTGTGCGACTTAAGGAATTACAATTCTCAGGCACTTCTATCCTTTCAATTCCGCCACTCGAGAATATTAAATCATTAAAGTCGCTTCATGCCACCAATGGCCCGCTGCAGGGAATTGAATCAATTGGTTTGCTGACTGAACTGGAAGACCTGGATATTTCCAATACACCGATAGAAGATTTGAAAGTGATTAGAAATTTACACCAACTCAAAAAACTAAACTGTGCAGGAACACAAATCAAGAAGTTGGATTATTTGGAGAAACTTCAAAATCTCGAATATTTAGATTGTTCAAATACCGCTGTTAAAAAACTCGATCCGCTGGATAACCTGCCATTAAAAACGTTAACCTGTTACAACACAAAAATCACTACGCGCGAAATTCAAAACTTTAAAATCGTGCACCCCGATTGCCAGGTTGTGTACTATCGCTAAGTATCAATTTCTAATACCCAAATAATTCATTACTGCCTCATCCCCTTTAAGGGAGCTTTCAGGAAGCTGATATTTTTCAGTGTACACCCTTAATTTTTCAGTTGGCAAGATAGTCACACCCGTTTCGTTGTATCCGTCCTGTGTTGCATCTTTATTATCTAACTTAAAATAGTGTGTGAAGAATTTGTAGGCTGCTACTCGCTTCGAATACCCATAGTCATGGCCTTCATTCGGAAAATGTGCATTCTTAACTTTATCTTCTGCATGATAGGCGGCATACACCTTTTGGATATAAGGGAATTCAACAAGAGGTGTATTTGAAGTCCAGTCCCCGCCATCTGAAACAAGTAACATAGGCTTGGGTGCAAAGAGCGCTGCAATCTCAACGTTGTTAGTTTGATAATCCTTACTTCGGTGGATGGGCATTCCGCTTTCACAAACGCATCCTCCAAAAAAATGAGCCGATACTTGCGTTACCGGAACAGACACTTTGATGCGATCATCAATCGCTGCCAGGATAAATGTTTGCGTGCCACCACCTGAATAGCCGGTCATTCCTATTCTGTTAACATCAACATCCGGTCTTGAGAGCAAATATTCAAGTACGCGTTTGCTGTTCCAGGTTTGAAGAAGCAATGCGATTGGCATTTTATGCGTTGTCTGCAAACTTTCCCCTGTACCAATCATATCGTAGGTAAAAACTATCGCACCCATGCGCGCAAGCATGGCGCAACGAATTTGAGTTTCCTCCCTGAATCGCTGACCCTCTCCGTGACCATGCGGATTAAGGATCGCTGCAAATTTTCCTTTCTTCTGCGTGGGCAGATATAGATTTCCGGTGATATAAAACCCGGGGAAACTTTCAAGAACAATATTCTCAACACGATAACCATCCAACTCCTGCTTTCCTGTAACAACCGGATTAAAGTGTCCTTTGATGGCAGGCATCTTTTCCAACTGCATTCCTTTGATAATCCCGGCCCTGATTTGGCCGGCACGTTTCTTCCACGAATCAAGATCGCTCCACTCCTTCGCAAAGTTATCCATCATCACTTTTGCTTCTTCTTCCGTCCAGTACTTGCCAACACATAACATATTGTCATTTGTCTGACTGTACACAGCTGAACTGAAACTCAATGCAACGAGTACAATTATTAATGTTTTCATCTTCATAATTCAAAACTTAGTTTACGCAATCAAGGTGTCAAGACACCTTTGAGGTGTCAGACACCTATGCACCTATTTCGAAAAAGTAAACTCAGGCAGTTTCATAATCTTTCCCCCGTTCATGGCCGATTCGTGTGCCAATATTCCTACACAAGTTATGTTAGCCGATTGTGCAGCATTGGGATAAGGTTGCCTGTTTTGAGCAAGGGCACTAATAAACTCATGCACTAAATGCGGATGTGAACCACCATGGCCTCCGCCTTGCACAAACGAAAGATGCTGATGTTCATCGGCATCATACACACCCTTTGTTGTAAACGACTGAATAGAATCCGGTAATAGCCTTGCGTAATCAGGACATTCCATCTCTTCGGGAATTTCAGGTTCAGGTTTTTTGGCCGTATGCACAACCAACGGCTTGCCTTCAATCAGCGGCCACTCTACCGATTTTTTTGAACCATATACTTCAAAGCTTTCGCGGTACTGACGTGCTACATCAAACAATGAACGATATACATGAGCACTCAAATCTGAATCCTTCAACTTAATATGCGTTGTCTCTATCGCGTATGGCGAGTTATAATGTTTTTGTAAATCCTCACGAATGGTTCCTGATCCAAAACAAGAAACATATTCAGCTTCTTTTCTGAGCAAGCCAAGTACAGGGCCTACACAATGTGTTGCATAATACATGGGTGGAAGTCCG
>CAZNRJ010000185.1:0-7452 GCA_964574945.1 uncultured Ohtaekwangia sp.
GTCGTGCAACAAGCACACAAGCTATAAGTCATGGCGGCACAGTTGACATTTAATTTTTATATTTTGGTGTGCCGCCACGCCTCATAGCAAAACGTTGTGGCCCATTCGCAAAGACACATGAGATAACACCGACCTTAGGCAGTCCTCGGCAGAGTAACGTTGAGGGCGCTGATTACGCTATTTCACTGTAGCCGGTACCGCTTCCGGATGTTTTGCATACCGTTCAAAGAATTCAATCACCCGCAGCAGGTGATCCATCATTCTTCCGGGATTGCCACTGCGCGTAAGCTCATGTCCTTCCTTTGGATAGCGAATGTATTCAACAGGCTTGTTCAAAATTTTCAAACTCTTATACAACATTTCAGATTGAATAACTCCCGTACGCAAATCCTGATCGCCATGAATGATTAGAAAAGGAGTATTGATTTTATCCACGTAAGTGAGCGGGGATTCTGAATCTAATAAAGCTTTGGTTTCCTTCTCCCACGGCCAGCCGCCAAAGTTGGTGGGCACCAAGCGCCATGCATTGCCTTCGCCCATAAATGTGGTAAGGTCATAAACCCCCCGTTGCGCATTGGCTGCTTTAAAACGGTTATCATGACTTATTATCCAGGCTACCATGTAACCGGCATAACTTCCGCCCTCAACAAACAACTGGTCTTTGTCAATCCAGTTATGTTGCTTGATTGCTTCATCCAGCGAGGCAAGAATATCATTGGCAGGACCTGTACCCCAATCTTTGAAATTTCCTTTCTTGAATTTATCGCCATAGCCGCCACTGCCACGCGGGTTGCAATATACAACTCCATACCCCCAACTGTTTTCCAGTTGGTATTCATGCCACATCGAAAAACCACCCGGCCCCCACATGGCAGATGGCCCACCGTGGATATTTAAAATGGTTGGATACTTTGTTCCATCTTTTTTACCAACCGGCTCCATTACCCAATATTGAATTTTAGTTCCGTCCGGTCGGGTAAACCAATACTCTTTTGGGATGATGACGGTTTTATCTTTTAACCACCCTTCATTTAATTGTGTGAGTTGTCGTGTCGATTTACCTGCCTGTCCGGTAGGCAGGTCTTTGAGATTCAATAAATGAACTTCCCAGGGATTTTTCATTTCTGTGATGGCGTAAACTACCTTATCTCCTTTCAGGTCAAAATCATTTACACCATTATTATTACCTAAAATTTTTGTGATGGCTCCGCCTTTTGCAGGAACACTATACAAAGGAATATCCCCTTCTGTTTGTGCGGAAAAATAAATCGTTTTGTTATCGGCTGACCAAATGTTACTACCGATATCGCGGTCTAATGATGCAGTTAAAATAGCAGGCTTGCCGCCCGTTGAAGGAACAACGGCCAATTGTGTTTGTGTTGCATGACGATTTTCAACGGCTGTTGCATAAAATGAAATTTGTGACCCATCGTGCGAATAAGTTGGATTAGAAATACTATAGCCTTGCCAGGTTAAAAATTCCTTTGCATTTTTAGTGGCCACATCAATTATCCAAAGATCGTTATCATTTTCCCTGTCGGGGTGAACGTTATAAACCCGCGAATGACAGATAATACTTTTTCCGTTAGGTGACCAGTCGGCTCCTTGAAAATTCTGGAAGCCTTGTGTAAGCTGAATGTCTTTCTCATCGCTGTCTAACGTTTTAATAAACAAGTGCGTAAAACTTTCTTCAGGGTGCAAGTTCATTTCACCTTGCAAATTCTGCCGGACAAGTACGCGGGGATTATTATCGAAGGTATTTTTGGCAAGCCAGGCACGCACTTCTTCCAATGAACCATCCGGACTGTTGGCAACACTCTTTCGTTCATCGGCCTTCATGTTTTTGAAGTTTGGCTCATCGCCTTGCGTGCGGCCGGGGCGTTCATTTGGCCACGGTGTTTTACCTTCAATCTTAGAAAAAGGAATACCGGCAGAATATAAAATCTTTTTTCCATTGGGCGACCATCGGGGATTACCGGCACCATTTTCTGAACTTGTGATTACATGGGCTTCGCCTCCGTTCAGGGGTAATAGCCATAATTGAGAACGCTCGCCATCGCTGCGAACAAACAAAATTTGTTTTCCATCCGGAGACCATTGTGGTTGTCCGTCATTTTTATCGCCAAAGGTTAATTGCACAGGCTCGGTCTTCGCATTCAAATCGGTTAAATACAAATGCCGGGTATAGTAATAGTCGTTTTCATTTTTAACTGCTTTGCGCGTAACCACCATTACTGCTTTTGAGCCATCGGGTGAAATTTGTATCTGGTTGGCTGTTGCGATCTTCATCAGATCTCCTGCAACAATTGGTTTTTTGTTTTGCGGGTAGGCAACAAAACCCAACAACAAGAAGATAATGAGAAGCGAGACCTTTCGATTCATATTCATAATAAAAAAATTAAAGTTGATGGTAATAAAACCCTGATAAGTTAATCAAGCAGAAGCTACCATTGCAAGGATGTCATCCACAAACTCACGGGAATTACTTAAACGGGGGACTTTGTTCTGGCCCCCTAATTTTCCGCGCTTTTTCATCCACTTATAAAAGGTGCCCTCGGCTACAGAATGGACAGTCGGTGCTATCAAGGCGATGTCGTGCGTACGCTTCGCATCGTAATCGGAATTTATCTCGCGCAGGGTTTTATCAAGCACATGATTAAATTCACTCATACTCTTTGGGGAAGTCTTAAATTCGATAATCCATTCGTGGCCACCTTGTTTGGATTTTTCGAGGTAGATAGGAGCGGCTGTAAAATTATCGATGACAGCACCTGTATGTTCGCATGCCTTGGTGATTGCAAACTCAGCATTTTCGATGATTACTTCTTCGCCAAAAGCATTTATAAAATGTTTTGTACGACCCGTGATCCGGATGCGGTGCGGAGCCACACTTGTGAATTTAACGGTGTCGCCAATATTGTATCGCCACAGCCCTGCATTGGTAGTAATTACCAACGCATAATTTTTTCCGATCTCTACATCGGCCAGCGAAATAGCATCCGGGTATTCTTTATCTAATTCTTCTACCGGGATAAATTCATAGAACACGCCATAATCGAGCATCAAAAGTAAATCTTCCGAATCGGGCTGATCCTGAATCCCAAAGAAACCCTCGCTTGCATTATAGGTTTCCCAATATTTCATCTGATCGCTTGGAATAATTGAGCGGAAAAGTTTTTTATAAGGCTGGAAGGCAACGGCCCCATGAAAGAACACTTCAAGGTTTGGCCACACTTCTAAAACCGAATCTTTTTTTTCTGCATTCAGAATATGCTGAAGTAAGAGCACTGTCCAGGTGGGCACCCCGGCAATATGTGTAACATTGGCACTGATTGTTTCCTGTGCAAGTCGCTCAATTTTTTCTTCCCAATTATGCATGAGTGCAACCTCCAGACTTGGCGTGCGGATAAACTCGGCCCAGGGCGGCAGGTTATGCATGATTACTGCCGAAACATCTCCATATCGCGAGGAAGAAGAAGGATCAAACTCGTTTATTTGCGAACTGCCCCCAACAGCCAATCCTTTACCTGAAAAGATCTGTGTGTCAGGATAATTATTCACATAAATGGAAAGCAAATCTTTACCGCCTTTGAAGTGACATTCGTCCAACGCTTCGGTTGTTACCGGAATAAACTTGCTGCGGTCGTTTGTAGTGCCGCTCGACTTGGCAAACCACTTGACATCAGAAGGCCACAACACATTTTGTTCGCCATGCATGAGCCTGTTGATGTATGGAAAGAGTTGCTCATACGTATGGATCGGAACGCGTCTTTTGTAATCTTCGTAATGCATGAGATCATCAAAGGCATACTTTTGGCCAAACTCCGTATACCGTGCGGTGGCTAATAAACGTTTCAATACTTCTTCCTGAACGTCGTGCGGATACTTTTTAAAAAGCTCAATCTGGTGAATGCGCTTTTTCATCACCCAGGTAAGAATGGAGTTTAGGATTTGCATACTTCTCCAAAAATAGAGTTAGTTATCAGAATGCAAAAGGTTGGATTTGATTTAAATCACCGGAAAGATATTTATGGTTAATGATTCAATTCTTTGAACTTTAATTACAGACTAATTTCATAGATTTGATCCATTAGATTCTCTTTATAAATATTTAGCTCCTCACTCAAAGGCAAACTTTGTGGAGTTGGATTTATCCGGCAGGATGAGTCATTTAAAAATTCACACGTTTATAAAAGAATCTAATATGAAACCTATAAAAAAAGTTGCTGTTATTGGCGGCACAGGCAAATCGGGAAAATATCTTGTTAAGCAATTGCTGCACCAGGGCATTCCATTCAAAATCCTCGTTAGAAATATCGATAATTTTCAAATCGACCACACGTTATCAGAAGTTGTTAAAGGAGATGTTCATGACTATGAGTGTGTACGCGCTTTAGTGAAAGATTGTGAAGCTGTAATTAGTACATTAGGGTTAGGGGTGCCACCGGGCGCTCATACCATTTTTAGCCAGGCAACAAAAAATATCTTGAAGGCCATGGCCGAATGTTCGATAGAACGATACATTGTAACAACCGGATTGAATGTGGAGACAGCGTTTGATAAAAAAGGAACCAAAACGGCATCGGCAACAAAATGGATGTATGACAACTTTCCATTAACTACTGCGGACAAACAACTGGAATATGAAACTTTGTTGAGAAGTAATGTTAGCTGGACGATGGTACGGCTTCCTTTGATTGAGCAAACAGATGAAGTGGCAGATTTGAAAATCAGCCTGGAAGATTGCCCGGGAGAAAAAATAAGCGCTGCGGCATTAGCTCATTTTCTTATAGAACAATTGACGGATAATCGGTTCATCCGAAAAGCTCCATTTATTGCGAATGCTTAAAAAGTAAGGGTGAGTTAAGGTTGACTCACCCTTTATCTCTTCATTAGTCAGCAGAACGCGACCTCCGCAACTGAAAGTTTTGACCGAGATATACTTTACGCACCAGCGGATCATTGGCAAGTTCTTCGGCCGTACCGGCTTTGAAAAGTTTTCCTTCCACCATCAGGTAAGCACGATCGGTGATTGAAAGGGTTTCATCTACATTGTGATCGGTAATAAGGATGCCAATATTTTTCTTTTTTAACCGCGCTACAATTCCCTGAATTTCTTCCACAGCAATGGGGTCTACTCCCGCAAAGGGTTCATCCAATAAAACAAACTTAGGATCCACGGCCAGTGCCCGTGCAATTTCTGTGCGCCTGCGCTCACCGCCCGAAAGCACCATGCCCTGGCTTTTGCGCACATGGGTTAAGCTAAATTCCTCCAGCAGTTTTTCTACTTTTTCTTTTCGGTCTTTTTTAGGTATGTCACGCATTTCAAGCGGGGCCATAATATTTTCTTCTACGGTAAGACTGCGAAACACCGATGCCTCTTGCGCCAAATAACCAATACCGATTTTTGCACGCTGGTACATGGGCAGTGATGTAATGTTTTGCTGATCAAGAAAAATGGTGCCTTCGTTGGGTTTAATCAACCCGACTATCATGTAGAAAGTTGTTGTCTTGCCCGCGCCATTGGGGCCAAGTAACCCTACAATTTCGCCTTGTGCCACATGCACCGATACATTGTTAACGACAGTGCGTTTCTTGTATCGCTTAATCAAATTTTCGGCACGCAGTTCCATGGTTAATCAAATTTAAAATCCTTAATCCTTAGTTGAAGGGAAGTCATTCCATTGTAAGTATTTTCCTCCAGCGTAAATGCGATGCGAAAATATTCTCCCGTGGCAAGCCGGTCGTAATGCTCCATTAAGTCGAAGGCAACAGCATTGAACACGGTGTTGCTTCCGGCCTGCCCGATTAAAAAGCGTAAGTGTTTCTCTTTAAAACTTGAAAGCGAATTCATGACAAAAACATTTTTCGCTTCAAACACGGGCTTATGATTGTCGGGACCAAAAGGGGCCATTTGTTTGAGCACACTGTTGAACTTTGCATTCATGATGTCAAACTGGATAGGCGTATCAATTTCAATCACAGGGGTTCTCATTTCTTCTGTGAGGGAAGCTGAAACAACTTCTTCAAAACGCTGTTGAAAGGCTTGGAGGTTTTTGTGATCTAATGTAAGGCCAGCCGCATACTTATGCCCTCCAAACTTATCGAGTAAATCACTGCACTTAACGAGCGCCTTATAAAGATCGAAATCTTTTATGCTTCGTGCGGAGCCTGTAAGTTTGCCATTTGATTCGGTGAGGATCACGGTCGGTCGGTAAAATTTTTCTACACACCGAGCAGCAACTATGCCAATTACTCCTTTATGCCAGGTTTCTTTAAAAAGAACGGTTGATTTCGATTTCAAAAGCGCTTCATCACCTTCAATCATGGCAACCGCCTCCTCGGTAATGTTCAAATCAAACTCCCTGCGAACATCATTCTTCAGGTTTATCTTTTCTGCAAGAAGATTAGCTTCTTCTTCGCTTTGCGCGATCAACAACTCGACAGCTCCCTTAGCATGGGCAACCCTACCCGCTGCATTGATGCGCGGGCCGAGTGTAAAAACAATCCCTGAAATATCTAATTCGCCTTTAATGGCAGAGATCTCTTTTAATGCCTTGAGTCCCGGGCGGGGGTTTTGATTTAACTTTTGTAATCCAAAATAAGCAAGCGTTCGGTTTTCACCTGTTATTGGAACAATATCGGAGGCAATGCTAACCACCACTAAATCCAGGAATTCATAAACCTCTTCCGGCTTCCTGTATCTTTTTGCAAACGCTTCGATCAATTTTAACCCCAGGCCACACCCGCTCAATTCATTGAATGGGTAGGTGCAATCTTCCTGTTTGGGATCGAGCACGGCAACTGCATTGGGAATTTCAAGGCCGGGCAGGTGATGATCACAAATAATAAAATCAATTCCTTTATGACTGGCCAGCGTTACCATGTCCGAGGCTTTGATGCCCAGGTCAAGCGCAATGATCAGCGTGAAATTATTTTCATCGGCCCACATAATGCCCGCTTCAGAAACCCCATACCCTTCCGCATAGCGATCGGGAATATAAAAATCACAATGCGGGTAAAAGCTTCGGAGGTAACTGTATACTAAGGCAACGGATGTAGTTCCATCCACATCATAATCACCATAAATCAAAATTTTTTCCTTACCATCAATGGCTTTCTTTAATCGCTCCACAGCGTTATCCATGTCTTTGAGAAGAAAGGGATCGTGAAGGTGATCGAGTGAAGGGCGGAAGAATTTTTTTGCCGAATCAAAATCGCGAATGCAGCGCTGCCAAAGTACAGTTGATAAGTGTGTATTTACATTGATGGTGTTACTAAGCATCTCCACTTCTTCAGCGGGTGGTGTGGGCTTATATATCCATCTCTTTTGCATGTTATTTTTTATCGAAATTAACGGCTCCGTTTTTACCTTCTACACCTTCTTCGCCATGGAAACCACGGATGCCATTTTTACCATCGCGCACCGGCCCTAAACCGGTTAATCCACCC
>CAZNRJ010000186.1:0-7437 GCA_964574945.1 uncultured Ohtaekwangia sp.
CAGGTAACAAACTGATCGTAGCGATAATTTTTATTGAAGGCATGAATCACCCAATCGCGCCACGGCCACATGGTGCGCAGCCCGTCATCCTGGTAGCCGTGCGAATCGGCATAGCGTGCAACATCCATCCAGTGCACGGCCATGCGTTCACCGTATTGAGGTTGAGCCAATAATTCATCAACCATTTTTTCATACGCTTCCGCAGATTGATCAGCCACAAACCGGTTCTGCATTTCCAATGTGGGCGGCAACCCGGTAATATCTAAGCTCACTCGTTTTAACAACCGCTCACGATCTGCTTCGTTATTGGGTGCAAGTCCTGCCGCTTCCATTTTATTGAGAATGAAGTAATCAATTTCATTCTTGGGCCAATCTTCGTTCTCAACAGGCGGAATTTCTTTTTGAACAGGCGGAATGAATGCCCAATGTGGTTTGTATTTGGCGCCTTGCTGAATCCATTTTTTAATTAACGCAACCTCATGTTCATTGAGCGATAGATTTGACTTTGGAGGCGGCATCAGTTGCGAAGTATCGGAGGCTGAGATTCTCACATACACTTCCGATTGATCGGGACTACCGGGCACAATCACATGAGCTTTGGGATTATCTTTAAGCGCTGCAAGCGCTCCTTCCCGGGTATCCAATCGCAAGTTTGCTTTGCGCTGATTGGCATCAGGGCCATGGCATTTAAAACAGCGGTCGGACAAGATGGGGCGAATGTGCAAATTGAAATCAACTGAATCCGTTATACCTGCTACTTGCTGATTGCGTGTGCAACTCATATTTAGCAGCACCCCGGCAAAAACAACAAACAACAAAGCAACAATTCTCATAACATCAGGCAAAATCTAAAGTTGCGGAATTTACTGAACTTTTAAAATTGTTATTTGTCAGGTGGTTAAAATTAAGACAAAGGGTTATAACCGCAATCTTAATTGCTCATTTCTATTGAAGTCAGTTCCTCATCCTCCAGTTTGTTAAACTCAGTCGTACGTGTACAAATATTTGTCCAATAAGTATCTTTTTTTTCAACCCCCTTATTTCTTTCTGATTCTGGTAAAAAGAATACAGATAGGTCACATTTCTTTGATGCGTATATAATGTAGGTTTTATCGTTTTGAAAATTGTAGCCACAAGAAGCAGAAAACATTGACGTGAAAATTGTGATTGTATCTTTTAGATTTTCTCCTTTATAATTTTTAATTACTTCCATTTCAATCTTATAAATATTTGATGATTCGAAATACTTAAGCTTCAAAGTATCTAACTTCTCTTTAATGTCTTTTATTTTATCCAACTTAATTGATTCTTCATAGCGCACTACTTTTTTGCTTAATACCTTTCCATAAATTATCAGGTCTGTATACTTGAATGACTCTTTAATGGTCCCTGGACCGCCACATTTACATCCGTAAACATATCCAATAACTATTGATAGAATTATCGTTAATATTAATTTCAATCTCATTTGTTAGGCTTATCTTCCGTTTAACTATCAAATTTAGCCAGGTTTCTTAAGGTAAGGAAAAAATAAACAATAGAAATACAATGCTAAGTTTTATATATTTAGTACATGATTAAGCAACTACCCAGGAAGAAGGCAATCAAAACAAAAGACTACACCAAGCCAGGCAAATCCCTTACGGAATTGGAGTTCATTGCAATGGTTAATGAAAGCGAGGAAAGTGGTTATATGCCACTTGATGAGTTTAAAAAAAAATGCCGGGTACTTCTCAATTCGAAGTAATCTAACTCGACAAAAGAAAAAGGGCCTTACGGCCCCCATTCTGATAAACAAAACTATAACCTCACCCCTGCCTACCGTCAGGCAGGCTCGTTCCCTCTCCAAAGGAGAGGGATGACTAATCTCCATCGGATCCTTAGTTATTACTTTAATTTTTTATATAAACGAGAGAATTACGCAGTTGCCAATTCCGGCTCCTTAACTTTTTTCTGTTTTTTGACTTTCGTGCTTTTCATTTTCTTCAACTCCTTTTTCATTTGAGTTGCTACCAGGCCCGCAAGTTTTTTCGCTGACCTGTTAATTACTGCATTGGCTTTCTTTTTTGATTTAGTTACACCCAATGCCTGAACGGTTTGATGCATCGAATCCACCAAAAGGAGGCGGATTTCTTTCTTTCCTTTTACAACTAATTTTTCCATAATTCAATGTATTTAACCCTAAAGTATCGGGTTAATCCAATATTACCAAGAAGTTAAAAAAACTTAACATTGGAAACCTATTTTCCCTCAATGCGCTTTAAATCGGGTGATTTTTTAAATTAAACCCAATTGACTTTGCTCCTCTGCCACACCGCAAGCTTGCCTGTTGCTGAATCGGTTGGGACGACACCGGCACTCAAAATCTGACCCTCTTTTACATCGCTAAATGTGGGAGAATATACATCCGGTAGATAAAGTGTTTTTTGCTTGCTGTCAGGTTCCGACCTGACTTATAACTGTGGAGTAATGTTAATTTCATTAATTTCGTTCAGCAACAGTGGACAAGACAGCTTCAAAAATCCTAACCGTCATAAATACGAGTCGTTGTAAAGCATTGAAAGAATGAAAATCAGATCAATAATTTTAGCACTTACTGGAGTTTCAATATTCATTTATTCCTGTTCGAATAAAACTGAAGACAAGAAAGGCGATGTTTTAACAATAGACCCTAATGACTTGACACTTGGACCAATACAACACGAGGACTTAACAGATTCTCAATTACAAAAAATTAAATCTATTCATAATGCTTTTGAAGAAGTTTATCCAATAACTCTTGAAGAAACTATAGCAAATTTCAAAAGTGATCTGAACATCGACAAAGAAATTGACTTATGGATGAAAATGAAAGAATCATTCGAATTCGTGATTGAAGTAAGAAATTTCGAAAACGAAACTCAAAGAAAAGAAGCTTTCAAACTTATTCTAATGAGAACAATGATGCCTAGCGATGAGGTAAAAAATGGAGTTGAAACAAAAAAGCTAAACTCTGATGATGTCGACTTCATTTTAAGGGATTTTGAAGACAGAATGACAAAATAAAACGCAGTTTATCCGGACAACCTACTCATACCTCAACGAACTCACCGGATTTAACTTTGCTATTTTAATCGCTCTATTTCCTCGCATTCTCTCGTGAATACAGATTAGTGTGGTGAAGAGGACGCTGCGATGTCTGAAACCACAACGTACCCATTCCCTGCGCAAGCTTCTGCAAGGAATGACATTGCGGAGAAAAGGAAGCTTTGTGAACATTGCCTGGCACAGTGTAAGTTTGTAGTTTAATTGCAAAAGCCATACATAACAGTTGGGTTTAGAACCTTGATTAATCAAATAACAAATTTAAAAATGGAACAGACAAGACGGGATTTATTCAAAACAATCGCAGCAATGGCAAGTGGGCTGATGATTCCATTTGATGGACAGAGTCAAGTGATTAGGCAAAATCAATTACCCATTATAAATGGTGACCCTGTTGATTTATCTGGAATCATCAACCTGTTTGATTTTGAAAAAATGGCGGAAGAAAAAATGACAAAAATGGCGTACGAATATGTGGCAAGCGGAGCAGCCGATGAATTTACTGTGCGTTGGAACAGGCAGGCATTTGATGTTTTAAAAATAAACCCGCGTGTGCTAAATGACGTAAGCAAACTCGATACAACCGTTATACTTTTTGGGCAAAAACTGGCTTATCCAATTTTAATAGCCCCAACTGCCTTTCACAAAATCATGCATCCGGAAGGCGAACTGGCAACGGCCAAAGGTGCCGGAAAAGCAAAGGCAATTTATGTGGTTAGTTCTTTTACCAATACACCTTTGGAGGAAATAAAAAAAGTTGCAACCGAACCCCTTTGGTTTCAATTATATGTACGGGACGACAAAGAGTTTACTAAAAATCTTGTTCAAAAAGCGGAGTCGTTGGGTTGCAGAGCCCTATGTATTACGGTAGATACTCCAGTTGCCGGTGCCCGAAATCGCCAGGCAAGGGTACATTTTAAATTACCCGAGGGAATTAACTCACCCTACTCCAATGGCGACTTTACGCAGAAACTGCCACTTACCTGGGAAGAAATGGAATGGTTAATTTCATTTGCAAAAGTACCCGTTTTGCTAAAAGGAATCCTAAATCCTGATGATGCAGAAAAAGCAATTAAAATTGGTGCATCCGGCATTATAGTTTCAAACCATAGCGGCAGGAATTTAGATACGGTTCCGGCTACGATTGAGGCTTTACCATCAATAGTTGAAAAGGTAAACAAAAGAATACCGGTATTAATGGATGGAGGAATAAGACGGGGCACAGATGTTTTAAAAGCGATTGCGTTGGGTGCAAATGCGGTATTGGTCGGCAAGCCTATCTGTTTTGGCTTGGCCACAGGCGGTGCGGAAGGGGTCACAAAAACCCTGGAAATTTTAAGGGCAGAATTTGAAATGGCAATGGCATTGTCTGGAAGGGCAACTATTGCAAGCATTGATCAATCTTTGATTTGGAAATAACTCAAACGAGGACAGACGGAATAACTACTCATACCGCAAAGAGCTCACCGGATTAACTTTGGCCGCTTTAATCGATTGATAGGAAACTGTAGCCCAGGCTCCCCCCTGCACTGGTTCGTCTCCAAGAACCAAAAAGATAGTTAGTCCAAAAGGTAAGATAAGCTGAAAGAGGGTTACAAAAGTCACTGCACCATATACAAATCAGCCGTCCCAATCCATGTTCCCTGCTCATTCTTTTTGATGTTCAGGATAATGCCTGAACTGTCTTGCAGGGCATGCTTCCTCATTTCATCGTTCAGGAAACCGTCAAAAAGAAATTCTTTGCGAATGGTTTTGTAGCCTTTTGCTTTCAGCACAAAATGTATATGCCTGTTGTCTTTTGCCCCGGGATAATCTCCGGGGAAAATGGTTTGTATTTTAAAACAGCCTGAATCATTTGTGTAAAGTGTTCCCCTGATTTTTGCAAGAGCAGGGTATCCGAAAAACCAACTGTTGTAATGCCCTGCTGTATCGGTATGATATAAAAACAGCGATGCGTTTTTTACAGGCAGGTTTGTTTCCTTGTTCAACACTTTACCGTAAATGATTAATTTTTCGCCCGCTTCTTTCCTTTTTGTAAGCTGTACAAAACCTTTATCATCTTGCTTTAATTTATCGCAAGATGTTTGTGAGCCAAGCGTATTTATTCCTGTGCAGGAATAAGCAAACGTTGCAATTATCAGAGCCAAGACATTTTTCATTCGCTCCTTTTCTTTTTTATCTTTTCGTCAACAGCGTATTTGCCTGCCCCTGTAAAAAACAACCCGATAAAAGCGATGAGAAATAAAACGGGAGTTTCTTTGTCGGATAAATCCAGATGTGCTTCGTGAATAAACACCACGACCAACATGGTGCTGATAAGAGGTACGAGGGCTAACCGTGTAAACAAACCAATGATGAGCAAAATGGCGCACCCGAACTCAGCAAAAGTTACCAGTGCTAATGAAGGAAAGCTTCCAATGCCAACAGGGTCGGGAAAGTCGCTTTTGCCGTTTATTAAATCGTGCAGCTTACCGATGCCATGCAGCAAGATCATGATGCCGAAAGCAACCCGCAAAAACAGGATGCCCGCATCAGGCAATAAAGACCTATGAGGTTTAAAAAACCTCATAGGTCTGAGTAGATACTTCGGAATAGCCATACTATTTATTGTCTATGCGTTCAGCCTGTCCTCATACGGAACATCTTCTCCAAATTCGAGGTTGCGTTTCAAAATTCGTAAATACATCGCCCAACAGTAATTGGAAATCCGGTGATGCTCATTAGCTTCTTTCCAGCCTGTGTGATAAAAAGATATTTCTGTAATATCGTTTTTGTCAGTGAACGAAAAACCCACTTTGGTATTCAACCAGTCAGCGTCCGACTCTGTCATGGTCAGCTCAAATTCCTTGTCGGGGACACATTTTGTAACAACGGCTTCCCAATTGTATTCAGGTCCGAAAGAAAGCCGGTAAATTTCTCCAACGGCAGGTTTACCTATCGAACTTTTGCTCCACCAAGTGTCTAAGCCCTTTGGTGTTGAAACACTCTCAAATACTTTTTCAATCGGGGTGTTTATCGGGAAGTGATGAAATATGTCTGCCATGATATTAACTGTTTTTGCTTATTGTAAGTCGTGAAAGAATTAAGAACAGGAAAATCAAGCCCGATAAAATAACAGGTGGTAAAAAAGTAAATGTTGCCATTAAGCCAAAACAAATCCCGAAAACAATCAGGTTGATGTTTATTACTCCTTTCATAATTTCGGGTTCAACTTTTTTCCTAAGCAGATACCAGTTCAACAAACCGCCCAATAAGCAAACAAGACAAAAACAGGCGCTTAATGCTAATGTGAGTTCTCCCATTGTGCGATGAAATCCTGCACCGAAATCAAACTTGTAAGTGTCCATTAAAGCAAAGAGTTGCTTTTCAGTTTCGTTGTTTGGCGGTGGTTTCAGAAAAAGGGTTGTCGCATGAATAACTGCGGTGATGAATTGAAAAACCAATGCGGTTTTTAGCCAGGTGGTGTATTTTTTCATATCTCGTGTTTTGTTTATTTCAGAGTACCATAGTGATGCCGTTCATGAATAATTTTTCGTTCTTTCCAACGTTGAAGCGACAACTGAATACAGTTCCACTTACCCATTCCTTATGATCAAACCTGTAATGCCATTCCGACACCGACATATCATCACTGACCATCACATTTTTCAGGTGTGCTGAATAGTTATTGACATTTTCAATGAATTTCTTCGCCCTTCACGGTAAGCGGGCAGTCCCATAACCGGAGGTTCTTTATTTTCTACTGATATGATTTCTTCATCATAGAATTTGGCAAGAACATCTTCAAACCGGTACTCTGTAATGAGCTTATTTAAATCATGCACGAGTTCTGTCAAGCTGTCCATAAAATTTTGCTCTGTTTACATTGCTTTTCATTTTATAAAATTATTGATCGTGTTATATTTTATCAGGAGTATTTGACGAACTGTATTTTATTCTTGACAAAACCCATTGTGTATTCTATAAATAATAATGATGTGAGAAACTGCTGACCCGGCAAAAATCATAAAGGAAAGTGTGCAGATAGATTTAAACCAAACAAGGGGCAAATGTCGGTGTTCCTACTTTATCAAAATTGTACCAAAGCGAAACAGAACATATCTTATCCCGGTAGTGCCGTTCGGGATATTATTTTGTTCAGTTCAAACTCACCTGCAAGGTATTTTTTAGGCGTAATGCCTGAGAAAAATCTGAAATCACGGATAAAATGCGATTGGTCAAAATATCCGCTTGTGTATGCAATGTCAGTCAGGCAGGCTTGATTTTCTTTCCGCTCATTTAACTGGCGGAGCGCATACTGAAATTTTACAAGCTTTGAGAAAAATTTCGGGCTAACGCCAATGCTTTCATTGA
>CAZNRJ010000187.1:0-7415 GCA_964574945.1 uncultured Ohtaekwangia sp.
TGCGGTGGGTTACTTGCTGTTCATCGCGATCATGATGCCGGGTGTGCTCAGGGTTTTGCTCCCGAAAGCTATCGGGATGGAAGGTTCGGGAGAGAGCGCGATGGCTTTTTTGATATTGATCTATCAGCCCTTTGCCTTGCTGTTGGTAATGCTGGTGAAATGGATGGCGACTAAGTGGTTTTAGTTACCGTTAATTATCCAAGGTATAAGTGAGTTTCTTTTAAAACTTTCAGCTTACACTTCACCCAGCCATTGCAAATAACCTCTATGTTTTTGTTGCCAGCTGGAGTGTTACAATCTCATCCCACTTTTTATCTGTGTCAATTTGTATGTCTCTATCCCTGGTAAATACTTGAAATAGAAAATGTAGACTCCGTCAGCGAAGAATGTCGTCTCTTTTCCTCTTTTCTCATATGTCCCGATTGACAAAGTAATTTGGTCGCGAATTATTGTCAGTCCGTTAATTTTAAATAAAACGTCATTGTCACCGAAGTCAACAATTGTTGATATTTCACATATAGCAAAGTAGATCAAAAAGCCTGTAAAAACAGCTAAATTCTTAGAATTTAGCTGATATTTTTTTGTACCATAAGCATAAAGGATGATAATTTGTAACCGTGCCTCTATGCCGGCATTATCAGCAATTCTTAAGTCTTATGAAGTATGTTTTATCGTATATCCATCGCTTGCCACTTGCTTGGCACGATCGGTGTAAAAATTTCGGTCTTGCGGAGCCCATGTATCTAACCCATCGGTGTAGCGGTTAAACATACAGAATGCAGCCGCAATCAATACCGTATCGTGAATTTCCAGATCAGTGGCGCCCGTCAATTTTGCCTTTTCAACCTGTTCGGCAGTCACACTCTTTCCGCTCCTTTGCACACTGGCAGCAATTGACAACAGCGATTTCATTTTTTCAGACAACGGTGCCGATTGAGCGTCATTCTTTACCTGATCGATAAACGAAAGATCGCATTGCAGATAATATTGTGCAACTCCCCCGTGGGCCTGCTCGCAGAAATAGCAATTATTTAACGATGACACATACATGGCAATGAGTTCACGTTCGCCACGCGAAAGGGAATTTTCGTCACGCATTAATACTTCACAAAACTCGCTCAGCGGCTTTGCCACATCGGGTCTCAGCGAGAGGGGGCCACGGATGCCAGGCAACCCTTCGGGTATAGTAATGTGTGGCATGGCTATTTATATAAATCAAAATTGATGTACCCTTCTGCCGCACGTCTTGGTCCCCGGTCAATATAAATTTGCCGATCCTGTGGCGCCCAGGTACCCAGTCCATCCACATAACGGTTGAACATGCAAAAGGCTGCGGCTATTAAAACGGTATCATGAATTTCTATTTCCGTTGCACCCAGTGATTTAGCTTTTTCAATTTGTGCAGGTGTTACATGCTTGCCTCCTTTTTGCACACCGGCTGCAATGGCAAGCAGTGATTTTAGCTTATCAGAAATCGGAGTTGCTTCATAATCGGATTTTACCTGATCAATAAAATTCATATCGCATTGCAGATAGTGTTGTGCAAGGCCACCGTGTGCGTTTTGACAGAAGAAGCAATCGTTTAAAGAAGAAACATACGTGGCAATCAGCTCACGCTCGCCCCGGCTCAGCGAGTTTTCACTTCGCAAGAGTACTTCGGCCAGTTCATTTAGTGGCTTCGCTGTTTCGGGCCGGAATGCCATAGGGCCGCGAATGCCGGGCAATCCATCAGGTAATTTTATATGTGCCATTGGTTAAGGATAATTAGTTATTTGGAATTAGCGTTGTCACTGGAAAACAAAGGGGATCGAGTAATATCCAGTCAATCTTTTTTAACTCAATCCTTTCAATCACCTGGCTGCCTTCTGTTATTTTAATGAACTGGTTAGGCTTTATGTTCTTAAAACGTTGAATGGTATTGCTGCCATGCCATTGTATTTCAATATCTTCAATATTATCTGCGCTGCCAATTCCAATTTCCCTTCGCAAAGGCGAGGCCCCGAAACTTCCCCCTGAATTAACATCGCGGTAAACACTGCGTGTGACTCCGTTTTCTTTAAATGAAATTTTTATCCGCGACCCGATTGCGGCTTTGTTGGCATGCACTCCTTGCAGTACTATACAAATCCAGTTGTTGCTATTCTGACCGGGGTTTAGAAAAAATGAATTCTGATAGGCATCGCCTTTAAAGGCACCTCCCATCTCAATATAAATATCCTGGTCTCCGTCATTATCCATATCGGCAAAAGCAACCCCATGCCCTTTTTGTAAGTGGCCCACGCGTGCCGATGTGGTTACGTCAGCAAACTTTTCACCCCCCAGGTTCTTAAACATTTTATTGGGAATAAGCGATTGGTAATCCGGGTTTCCTGTACCGAGATACATATCCAAAAACCCATCGTTGTCGAAGTCGCCAAAGTTAGCGCCCATCGCAAAAACAATTTTATTCAAACTAACGTCCCTGGCTACGTTGGTGAAGGTACCATCGCGGTTGTTGTGATACAGTAGCATCTTGTTGGGGTTGCCGGCTGGCTGATTCTGTTTCTCTGCTGCCGCATAAAAAGCAAGGGATTTTTGAAACGAATAATCGCACACAAAAATATCTAACCACCCATCGTTGTCGTAATCCCAGAACCAGGTTGGAAAGGTGTTGCCCTTTTCTTTACTAAGCCCTGCCTCTTCCGTTACATCCGCAAAGGAAATCTCCGAACCATTTATTCCAAGGTTTTTCAGAAGAATGCGCTTTCCGCTCATTGTGGAGATAAAAATATCTTTCCATCCATCGTTGTCATAATCGCCCGAAGTAACACCTTTTACAAACAAAGAGAGATTACAGTTTGCGATATCCGCCACATTACGAAATGTGCCGTCTTTGTTATTGATATAGAGTTCGCACGGATGCGCCCGCAGCAAATTATTTGTTTCGTTGCCAATAAACAGATCGAGCCAGCCGTCATTATTAAAATCATTCCAGGTGGCAGTTTGAGTGGGGTGAAACGAAAGCAACCCACTGATGGTGGTTACATCCCTGAAGGTTCCGTCACCCTGGTTCTGTAGTAACGAGTTAGGTTCTTCGCCAAAGTCGCCCTTCCAGGCCCCGCGTAAAACGAGAATATCTTTATCTCCATCATTATCATAATCGGCTTGCATGATGTTCAATCCTCCGTGCATACTTTTAAGCCCCGATGCTTCTGACATATCAGCAAAAGTTCCATCGCCTTTATTCCTGAAAAAGTGCATCTCCTCACCCAGTTCCATGCTGGAAGTTACAATATCAAGATACCCATCGTTATCAAAATCGTCAACGATCGATCCACCCGCCATGTTGTTAACGGCTATGCCAAGACTGGAAGCTACATCCTGAAAAGGCCTTACTTTGATTGCTGTATCGCCTTCCATTCCGTATAGCAAGTAAGCTTCAGGAACTTTTTCAGGATATCCCCCCAACGTCATATAAGCAATGTTAAGCAACCATTTTGACTCCATGTCATCTGGGTTTCGTTCTAATAAACGCAGATATGATTCAATGGCCTTTGAAGAACCCGCTACATCCTGATGAATGCCCAACCCCCTGATCGGAAGTAAACAAGATTCGGCCTCATGCCCTGCAATGCAGTTGCTTCTTTCCCCCTGGCGCAAATAGGCAATCGACAATTCTTTCAGCAGAAAATCCAACTGCGAACTATTCACCTCCTCAAGAAGGCCTTCGTAAATTGAGATAGCTTCATCCTCCCTTCCCAACTCCATCAAAATATGCGACTTGAGAAACTTACAGTAAACAACCTGTGCAGGTGTGTTATGGGCAATCGATAATAAAGAATCCATATACGGTAACTTGGCTACCGAACTAAATGTGTTATGTGGAACATTAACCTTCGTTTTGACTTGCGCCAATAATTCTATCATTTGCTGATGACAATCGTATTTTGAACACGTGTTGCAAAGCCAGCAGGTTATTACTATTGTCGAGATAGAAAATAATCGGTTTAGGTTCATCGGACTAAGCAGGTTTTGGTAATGCATATCCTAATGAACTCAATCGTTTCCCCATTTCTTCATAGGCTTTGGGATCGGTTGGGGTTAAACTCGCCAATCCATCTACATAGCGGTTGAACATCGAAAAGGCAGCGGCAATCAGAACGGTATCATGGATGTCGCGGTCGCCTGCTCCCTGGTTACGTGCTTCGGCTACGTCTTCGGGCAAAACAGCTTTTCCACTTTGCTGAACCTTGCCGGCAATATTCAGCAAGGCTTTCATTTTTGGAGTAAGTGGTGCTGAGGCAACGTTTTCAATTACACAGTCAACCACGTTGCGCTGTTCACCGTACAATTCGCGCGCTGCAGCCGCATGACTGCTGGCACAAAACACACATTCATTTCGGTTGGAAACATGCGTGGCAATCAGTTCGCGTTCAGCAGGCGTAAGCGGAGATTCATTGCGAAGCAACACCTGCGCCAATTCGTAAAGCGGCTTGCCTGTTTCCGGACGGAACATCACAAGACTTCGGATGCCGGGTACTCCTTCAGGTACTTTTATATGTGCCATACTTAATTAGTTGTGCGTTTAGAAAGTGCGAGAAATAAAAATCCAACAAGAAATATTAATGAAAAGGCAAAGAGTGAGTTTCCATATCCGCCCAGCGCAGTCACCAACACACCCACAAAAAATACAGCTGCTGCGGTAAAGAACCTTCCGATGTTAAAGCAAAAACCGGTGGCCGTAGCCCGGATAACTACCGGAAAAAGTAATGGAATGTAAACCGAGAGCAATCCCTGGCTGATGCCGAACATCAACGCAAGCAAAGCGATTTCTATAAGTGTAACGGTTGTGAATGTGCTATTCCCTTTGAATAATAAAAAGGAAAAAATAAAACATCCGGAAAAACAAACCAGCATTGCTTTTCGCGTGCCCAATGCGTTGGCAATCCATCCGGAAAGAAATCCTCCCGTAAGGCCGCCCGCCCCCAGCAGCATCATGCTGAGTCCGCGTTCACTTTGACCATCGGAGCTTGCAACAAGCAGGCTTTGCACCCAGGTAGGCAGCCACGAGAAAATCGCCCACAACCCAATCAGCATGGAGCCGAAAATAACCGAGCCGTTAAATAAGTCGGTGCGATGTTCACTGATTTTAATTTTGTTTTCTGAAGGCCTGGCGCGACTTGTTTTCCATTTTTCTGATTCTTTAAGGACCCAAAAAGAAATCAGGCCAAGCACAACAGGTAAGGCGCCTACCATAAATCCTTGTCGCCAATCGGAAACCAGATAATTTACAGCACCTGATGAAAATATTCCCACAGGAAAACCAATGGAAAGAATCCCGATAAATACGGCCCTTGATTTTTCGGGCCATACTTCAGAAAGCAGGGTGGTGTTAATTACCAGCACGCCACCTACTCCAAAGCCACAGAAGAACTGAAAGAATAAAATCATTTCCCATGACGGGGCGAACGCTTTTAGAAAAGTGAACAAGCCATACATACTCACGGCAAGCGCCAATGATCGTGCACGGCCAATCCTATCGCCAATCATGCCCCAGGTTAACCCGCCAATCGCCCACCCAATAAAGTACAGTGCGTTGATGTAAGCGCTCACATGATTCAGTTCGGTACTATCTACCTGGCCCAATAAATCTTTTACTACCACCGGCATGTACACCGACATTAATGTGGATGACAAGCCGGCCAGCACATTGCCAAAAAAGCAAATTGCAAACAATAGCCAATGATACCCATTGATTTCTTCAGATTGCACCCAGGGCACTGTTGCTTCACGTATATTCATTAGCGAAATAATTCATCGAAAGTGATGGACACATAATACACAGCGCCAATAGAGGGCGATCCGTATGCCTGGTATACCTGATTATTGAATGCGTTGTTGGCTCCCACTTTCAATACAGACTTGATAGAAGATAGCTTACAACTTACTTGCGCATCGATTATTGAATACGCCTCAATTCTGCCAGGTCTCATCTGGTTGAACGTACTGGTCCAATCAAAAGCATCTTGCCAGCGCCACGCTACATTGAACCCGAGATTTTTCGTTAGTGAACTGTTACCGAATGTAACGGTTGTCCTGTAAGCAGGTGTATTGAATGCAGGGATGTCATCGGGGTTTGCATTTTGCAAATTGAAATCGGCCCAGGTACCATTAACCCCGATTGTATAATTCTTTGGCAGCAGATAGGTAACTCCCAGGGAAGCGCCTTGTGAAGTAACACGGTCGCTGGCATTGGTGTATAGTTGATATAAGTGACTATTGCCTGTTAACAAATCCATGGCCGCTTGCGGATTGATCAGGCCATCGCTTCCTAATACAGGACTCTCTGGCTGCATTACCACCTGGTTAAGGATAAAATCGTTATAACCACTGAAATAATAATTGATATCAATCAAAAGTTTATTGTTCACTAAACTCTTATAGCCAACCTCAAATGTTTGAATACGTTCTGGCCTGATGTAATCAACATCTGATTTAACCAATAAATCTTTCGTTTGATTGATGGCATCCGGGGGCGATGCCCCTCCGGCTACAGCTGCCCCGAACGCTCCAAAGAACGGGCCCAGCGAAGTTGATGTAAATGAATTTTCATAAACATTCATGCCTTTGCTATTATCGGGCACACCGCCAAGAATCGTAATAGGGCCCGCATTAAGTTTAATATATTGATCGCCCGGTGTTGGATTTCGAAACCCGGTTTGAAAGGAAGTACGGAAGTGATGATTTTTGGCAACTGTATAAACAGCCGAAGCGCGGGGCGTCATTCGTCCATCGAAATTCTGATTCTTATCGTAGCGGGCAGACGCAGTTAGTTTCAGGTTATCATTCAATAATCTTTTAGAAGCTTGTACAAAAGCACCCCCTTCTTTAATGTAGATGTGGCCGCCTTTGTCATCAAACAATGTACCATTGGTAAACATATCGAACATACGGAAGTTACCACCTGCCATCAGGTCAAGCACTTTAATTTTATTACTGAAATCATACTGACCCTCTACATGATACAGACTGCTTTGACTTAAGATTCCGGCACCACTTAACCCTTGTGTGCCAATAAGCCTTTGCTTTTCTGTATCGAATTGTGCCGAGCCAGGCAAAAACCTGCCCTCATCGGCAAATGCCCGCGCGCTGGTATGGCTGGCAGCCGTAACGCCAGAGATATTTCCGTTGAATGCTTCCTCGTACCGTGTGAACCACATATTGTCGGCCTCGTTTTCAGGAACAATGTTTCCATTCAGGTCGCGCACCCAGGTATTGTTGATCAACTGCCCAAGTCCTTTGCCATTGTATGAGTCATGTGAATCTTCAATGGTTGCGTAACCACGGATAAAGTAATTGCTGCCCTTCAATTCAAGCTTGTGCTGCTGAAGGGTAAAGTTGTTGATTGAAAACCGATTGCTGCCCGTGTAGCTTGC
>CAZNRJ010000188.1:0-7407 GCA_964574945.1 uncultured Ohtaekwangia sp.
GTAATGGGCAATGTGCCACCCGTTATGGTTGCGGGGCCAATAATGGGAAATGTAGTAATGGGGGTAAATCCCGATGTAATAATTCCCCCGAATCCGCTGGTAATAATTTGTCCTCCCGTATTAATTCTAAGGACGTCAATACTATTCAGAGAGAGTATGCTATTATTTAATTCCAAAGTTCCATTAACAGTTATATTATTCAATAGAGCGGGAAGATTTAAAAAGATAACCCAATCTGTGTCAATTGTAACTGTATAACCAGCGGGAATAATGACATGATCATCTGCGTCCGGAACTCCTGTGTCCCATGTTCCAACAGCAGTCCAATTGCCATTAGCGACTGCCGTTCTGGTAATGGTTTGCCCCATAACACATTGGGTCACCAGAAGAAAGGTCAATGAAAGATATAACGTCCTCATTATCAAACATCAAACTCGCAATTTTTTCAAGTAAAAGCAAGAAAACGACAGCAGTTCCTTCAAAGAAACTGCCCTGGTATGGTAATTACTGGTGTATACAGGGTTTCAACCGACTTGATCATTTCCTATTATTGCAAACGAATCTTACCGATTAGTTTAAAATCGTGCTAAAAACCAAAGCGATTGTCCGTCTTGCCTTTCTGGGTGCCATCATAGCCTGGCTGGTGCTGGTGTTTTCGGACCTTACCGTATTGTTTGGCGATATGAAGAACCTGCCACCCGGAGTGCCAGGTTGGCTGCCGAGGGTAATGTTGGATGTTTTTATCCTTTGCCTTTTCTACTATTATAAGTACCGTGTTGAACGTGACGAAAGCCTGAACTTTACCGACCTGCTTTGGAAAGTATTTGCCACAGGACTTATTGCCACCGTTGTTTCTTTGATTTTCAGGTTAGGTCATTCGTTGTTAGGAACAACAACGCTTGCCTCTAATATTTTACTTACGGATTTAATCTACCAGATTAACCTCGCGCTGTTCATCAGTTTTTTGCTGGCGGCTTACACTTCGTGGAAACGGTTAATTCTCTATCAAAAATCAAAGTGGCTCATACGCACCTGGTTGGTTTTTGAAGCTTGTCTTTTCGTGGTGCTGATTTACGATAGTTTCCAAATCGTGATACCAGACACGGTTACTATATTGATCCTGGTCTTTATTAGCTTGCTGGTGATCGTGCTATCCGCCAACATGAGGTGGGTGGCGTATCTCAACTTTAAGCAAAAGTGGACGTGCCTTTTATTGCTGCTCTTGTCATTCTTTTATCTCGGGTATTTCATTTACACTGTAAATAGGCTCTCTGAAACAATAAGCGTATCCTCATCCTCTTTTCTTGATTTCAATGCCCATATTTTTAACCTGTGCTTGTTATCGTTTGTGCTGGTGTACAGCACCTTTTCCTTCCTGGTTATTTTGTTCAACTTACCTACGTCATCGGTGTTCGAACAAAAGCTGGAAGAGGTAGTAAACTTTCAACGGATCAGCCAATCGATACAAACAGAACAAAATGAAGAAAGTGTTTATAACATCTTATTAGAAAGTTCGGTAAGTACTGTTTTTGCGGATGCCGCCTGGCTGGAAATTCAAAGCGCCACCAATGAAAACAAATTGTTCACGTATAAAATTACCGAACGCGAATCGTTAGAAATTCGCAATCACTTAAAAGATCATAACATAAAAGGGGCGTTGGATCAAAGCAGCGACCGTACTAAAAATCTCTCCAAGCATCTCGCTTCATTAAAAGGTTCGCGCTTTCGTTCACTGCTTGCGTTCCCTATTGTGGTGAAAGGCCAATCCATTGGCACACTCGCTTTGCTAAAAGAATTGCCAGAGGGTTTTAATAAAGAGATGACGCGCATTGTTTCGGCTTTCTCAAACCAGGCGGGTATTTCCATTGAAAACTTCAGGTTGATGGAAGAAGCGTTTCAAACGGAGCGCTATAAAGAGGAACTTAAAATTGCTAAAACGGTCCAGAAAAGTTTGCTGCCTACTTCACTGGAGACCGATCCTGATTTTGAAATTGCCGCCTTTGCCGAATCGGCAGATGAAGTAGGCGGTGATTATTACGACACGCTGCGCATCAACGACCACCAGGTGGCGCTCATCATTGCCGATGTTTCGGGCAAGGGTACTACTGCGGCTTTTCACATGTCGCAAATGAAGGGAATCTTTCACAGCCTGGCACAGCAGGAATTAGATCCGAAAGAATTTATGGATCGCGCCAACCGTGCCCTTGCTTTTTGTCTGGAGCGCGGGTCGTTTATTTCAGCAACGTATTTCGTGGTAGACACAAGCACAAAAACGATTCGCTATTCGCGCGCTGGTCATTGCCCGGTGTTATATCACAGGGCAAGTACAGGAACCACCGAATATTTGAAAGACAGGGGCACTGCGCTGGGCATGGTGCGCGGGCTCGAATATTGCAAGTTGATTGAAACCAATGAGTTTCACTATGCGCCCGGTGATATCATGGTATTATATACCGATGGAATTACTGAGGCTAAAAATCAAAAAGGGGAAGAATTTGATTATAGCGGATTGGCGGAGGCGCTAAAAGAAGTTACGGATAAAAGTTCCCACGAAATCGAAAATAATATCACGCAACGGCTGTATGAATTCTCGGGATCATCGGATATCAATGATGATTACACGTCTATGACTATAAAATTTAAATGAGAACATTAAAAAAAATAAACCGTTTAACTAATTGAAAACATGGTTCAAATCAAAAGACTACAGGAAGAAGGAGCAGATATAATCTCGGTAATTGGTGAGATTGATGCCAGTTCTTCCATCGAATTGGATTTGGCTATTGCCAAAAGCGTGGGTGAGGGGTTTAAAAAAATTCTGGTGGACTGCAGTGCGCTTGAATACATTTCTTCGGCCGGGTTGGGTGTTTTTATGTCGTACATCGAGGAGATGAAGGACAAAAATATTCCGCTGGTATTATTTGGCATGAAGGAAAAAGTGGCAAACACCTTCCAGATTTTAGGCCTGGCCGATCTATTGAACATCACGGAAAATAAACAGGAAGCGAAGAAGCTGGCGAATGAATTATCAGTATAACATAGGGTGCAGCCTCAACAATTTAAAGGGCATACGGGAGTTTATAAGAACCTCCTTGCGGGATGAGCACGTGCCTGAAATTGAATTGAGCGCGATTGTGTTAGCCCTGGACGAAATGTGTTCCAACCTGATGATTCATGCCCATCATTGCAATCCTGATCACATGCTGGAGCTTCACATTGAAATCCCGGATCGGGGAAAATTTATTTTCGAAATTGTGGATGATGGCTCTGTATTTAATATCAATGAATTTCATGAACCGCAACTGGATAATTTAGTTCACCAAAAAAGAAAAGGAGGGTTGGGCATTCGCCTGGTAAAAGCCATTATGGATGATGTTGAATACCTGAAGCGCGACAACAAAAATGTGTGCCGCCTTACCAAGCTGATTAAGGTAGATTAAATGGTCACTTCAATCAGTTCGTTTCCCGTTTTTTAAAAGTTGTTCCCCTTCCAATAAGTTATGGAAGTCGTCCCCGTTATTGAACCCTGCTTCCCAATTTCCACTTAAAAACCTTATTTTTGCGATCCGGTTTTAAAAAATCGTGCTTAGATATGAGAATTTGCCTCTTGTTGTGTGTTTTTTGGTTTTTGTCTTTTTCTGTCATCGGGCAGCCCAAAGAACCCGTCAAATCATTGCCGCTTTTTAGTGTTGGCAAAACCACCCTGGGCACAGATGAGTTTCTATATACCTATCGCAAAAACCATCAGAACAATGCTAATGGATTTACTGAAAAGGATGTAAACGAATACCTCGACCTACTCGTAATTTTTAAATTGAAAGTGGCGGAAGCCCGCGAGCGTGGTCTTGATACCACGACCAGGTTTAATACCGAATTTAAAACCTATCGCGAAGAACTAAAGAAACCCTACCGCACGGAGCCCGATGCGTTGGATAAACTTACAAAGGAAACCTATCAACACCTGACAGAAGAAGTGAGGGTGGCCCACATCCTGGTCACCTTAAAACCAGATGCCTTGCCGGCAGATACATTGGCGGCCTATCAAAAGATTTCCGATCTTAAAAAACGGGTTGAAGCAGGTGAGAGCTTTGAAAAATTGGCGAACGAGTTTTCAGAAGATCCCTCGGCAAAATATAACAACGGTGATCTCGGTTATTTTACCGCATTGCAAATGGTGTATCCTTTTGAAGAAGCTTCCTATCAAACTGCCGTTGGCCAACTATCAATTGTGCGCACCCAGTTTGGGTATCACCTGATTAAGGTAATAGATAAAAAACCGGCACGTGGCGAGGTGGAGGTTTCACATATTCTTCTTCGCACGGGTACGGCCAACGATGAAAAAGTAAAGGGCACCATCTTTACTGTTTATGATCAGCTAAAGGGTGGTCGCAGTTGGGATGAAGTATGTAAGGAATATTCAGAAGATGCAAACACAAAAGATGCCGGTGGCAGGTTGCGGCCCTTTGGAGTAGGTGCGCTTGCATCTGTGCCTGAATTTGAAGCGGTTGCTTTCTCATTGCAAAACGCAGGTGATATTTCTGATCCGTTTCAATCTGGGTTAGGTTGGCATATTGTTCGGTTGGAGAAAAAAATTCCATTGCCTCCCTACAAAGAAATGGAAGTTTCGTTGAAGCGTAGGGTAGGCCGCGATGAGCGATTGCAGTTATCACAACAAGCGTTGAACGAAAAAAGAAAAAAAGAATATGGATTTGCAGAGGAGAAACCAGTTAAGCAAAGTGTAATCGCTTTGGCGGATTCAAGTTTGTTGCGTGGTGCATGGAAGAATAATGCAACTCAGGAGTTGGCCGGACAAAAATTGTTCTCTGTTTCAGGAAGCTCATTTACCATTCGCGATTTTGTAAATTACGTTTTAGCGAACCAGAAGATTTCAAGCCTGTCGCCATCGGGATATATGAATCAACTGTATGAAAGTTTTGTGGAAGGGAAAATATTAATCGCAGAAGAGGAGAAACTGAAACGTGAAAATCCGGACTTTAAAAATTTACTGACAGAGTATTACGAAGGCATTTTGCTTTTTGAAATCATGGAGAAAGAAGTTTGGAATAAGGCTTCCATCGATTCTACCGGGCAGCGGAATTATTATGAACGCAATAAAGATAAATACCAGGCCGGTGACCGGATTGAGGCCAGAATCTTTACCGCGCAGGATAAATCATTGATCGATGAAATCAAAACAAAAATCAGCAAAGGCGATACGTTGAAAGAGTCAGACCTTCGCAAGTTTAAGTCCATCCAGAATTTCAGGGCGTATGAAAAGAAGGACAGTAAGATTGTTGATAAGATTAGCTGGTCAACCGGGTTACATGAAACAGAATCCGATGGACTTTTTTATATTGTTGAGGTGAAGCAATTGATTCCACCGGGGCTTAAGACTTTCGAGGAAGCGCGCTCGCAGGTTATTTCCGATTATCAGGACTATCTTGAAAAGCATTGGGTGGCTGAATTGCGAAAGAAATATCCTGTAAAGATCAATAAGAAGGGCAAGAAATTCGTTTTAGCTGAGTTAACAAAAAAATGAGATTTCATTCTACCATAAATCCTAAAGCAATTGTCGTGATCCTTTCAATAGGATTGCTGGTTTCGGGCTGCGAATTTATAAGAATGAAAAAGGATCAGGCGGAAAGTACTCCTGAGCAAAAGGCCGTAGCGCGTGTAAACAATTCATTTTTGTATCGAGATGAGTTGATTGGAATTATTCCGGCCGGGGCCTCACGGGAAGATAGTATTGCGCGTGTAACCTCTTACATCAACAGTTGGATAAGAAAGCAATTGGTGATTAACGAGGCAATGAAAAACATTGACATCAACGAGGCAGAAGTTGAGCGCAAAGTACTTGATTATCGCTACAGCCTGATTGGGTACGAATACCAAACCTATTACATCAAACAAAACCTAAACGACAGTGTTTCGGATAAGGAGATTCAAGACTACTATAAAGATCGGCTCGATAATTTTATTTTAAAGCAAAACATTATCCGGGGAACGTATATCAAAGCGCCTAAAGAAGCGCCTCGCACCAAGCACATCAAAGACCTGATGTACTCAAAGAAGGAGAAAGATATTGCCGAATTGAAATCGTATTGCTTAAGTTTTTCGGCAGCTTATCATTTGGCTGATTCTTCCTGGATTGAATTTGATAAGCTGGTTGTTAATTCCCCGTTGGCCGAGATTCCAAACAAAATTCAATTCTTAAGAAGCTATAATTATTATGAAACTTCGGATAATGAGTTTTTGTATTTTCTTAAAATTGATGCGTATAAAATTTCGGATAACGTATCGCCCCTGGAATTCGTAAAACAGGATATTAAAAACATTATTTTAAATAAAAGAAAAGTTGAACTTGCAAGAAAATTGGAGGATGACGTGTATGAAAATGCCGCAAAAAGGAATGATTTCGAGATTTTTGATAGGTAGCCTGTTTGGCGGCCTTTTGTTTTTTATGGCTCCTGCAGTTGCGCAGGAGGGGTTTGTGGTAGATAAGATTATTGCCAAGGTTGATAATTACATTGTATTAAAATCCGAACTTGAAATAGCCTACCAGGGATATTTGGCAGAGGGTAACCCGGCCAATGAAGATGCGAAATGCGAAATTTTTAATCGCCTTATCCTGAATAAATTGATGGTTGCCAAAGCGGAGATCGACTCGGTAGTTGTGTTAGACCCGGAAGTTGACGCTACCACCGAACAACGGATGGGAATGATTATGCAAAACTCTGGTAACTCGCCCGAGCAATTAGAGAAAGCCTACGGCAAAACCTTAGAACAAATTAAAGTTGAATTGCGCGAGCAAATTCGTGAGCAATTATTGGCACGGGAGATGACTTCACGTATCACGAAAGACATCACGGTAACCCCAGCAGAGATCAAACGGTTTTTTAATAAAATTCCAAAGGACAGTTTACCCTTCTTTTCATCGGATGTTGAGGTGGCGCAGATTGTACGGGTTGCAAAAGTGAGTGCGGAACAAGAGCAAAAGGCAATTGCCAAATTGATTGATTTGCGTGAGCGTATTTTGAAGGGTGAAAACTTTACGGAGTTGGCCATGAAAAATTCAGATGATCCAACGGCACAATACAATGGAGGTGAGTTGGGCTATGTAGGTCGTGGTTCCATGGTTCCTCAATTTGAAGCGCAGGCTTTTAAATTAAAGAATGGAGAAATCTCCCAACCCTTCAAGTCACCCTTTGGATTTCACATTATGCAGTTAATAGACCGCAGGGGAAATGAATATAACTCGCGCCACATTTTGATTTTTGCCACACCTTCTGAAGATGATATCAAGAGAGCCGGAGAATTTTTAGATAGCTTACGCGAAAAGATAATCACCGATAAGTTAAAGTTTGAACAGGTTGCAAAGGAATATTCCGATGATGATGAAACGAAGGC
>CAZNRJ010000189.1:0-7388 GCA_964574945.1 uncultured Ohtaekwangia sp.
CACAATTGAATCCTGTAAACTCGGGTGTCTATACCTGGACTGATTATCCCGCAAAGGTTAATGGCGACCGCGAGTCAAGAAAAATATTGGAAGGCACTTCATCGCATTTAGAATATTTTAGAATTCATGCCACCACACAATACCCGGGTGCAAAGCCCAGTACTGCACATGCCAATGAGGATAAGGAAGAATGCATCATCGTGAAGGAAGGAACCATGAAAATTACCCTTGAAGGTAAAAATGTAATCTTAGGAACCGGGGGCGTGTTTCTATTGATGCCCCGCCAAATGCATTCCGTACAAAATGCGGGTAACACAAACCTCACTTATTATGTGATGCAGTATCGATCCAAAAAGAAAATGGATATTGAACGCGGACAAGCTGCAGGCGGATCATTAATATTGAATGCTGATTCGTTAACCTTTAAGCCCAGTGCGCGGGGTGGCAGTCGACCGTATTTCGATCGCCCTACTGCTATGTGCGAACGATTTGAAATGCATGAGACCCAACTGAACAAAAAAGGCCCAAGCCACGAACCTCATACCCATGAGGAAACAGAAATCGTGTTGATGCTTACAGGCAATACCGAAATGACCATTGATGGGAAAGAGTACAAAGCCGGGCCTGGGGATTTTTATGTTATGAATTCACAGTCACTTCATGGAATTCGCAATGCGAATGATACTCCTTGCTCTTATTTGGCGTTTAAGTGGAAGTAATAGATGTTAAGCATCGTCTCCACTTCGGAACGATGTATAAAATTCATTAAAGTCATCTTGTTTACTCGCTTACCTCATCTAATAGCAAGTTATATCTCTTGTTACTTGCTTCTTACTTTTCTTTTGCATGCCCAAAAGAAAAGTAACAAAAGAAAAAGGCAGCACGAATACTGCTCCTTTCCTCGCTGCTAACCGCTTTGCCACCGCGCGTGCCCCAAGTGAGCCGCTCTATTCGTGCACATCCACGCGCGATAACAGACCCAACTAACTCAATTTTATTAATTTGATTAAACTTCATTTGGAAACGTTAGAGCGATGGCCCGGCAAAAAAGCGGGGTGGTGTGATGGCATGAGCGGGGAAGCATTTTTTTGCCTTGACCTTTTTCGTTCTTTTTGTGCCTGCCTGTGCACGGAGCCGTTTCGGCAAAGGCAGGTCTAAGACAAAAAGAACAAAAGAAAGTTGAAGTAAATCATCTTTTTGCTATCTGATGAGGTCAGCAGAAGAGAATTTCTGAAAGTAACGTTGTTACCGCACCGTCCCCGAGAGATGATACTTGAAGCACAAATTATTCCGACCTCAACACCTTCGCAGGATTACTAACCGCCCCTTGCAACACCTGCACACTCACCGTAACCAACGCAATGAGTAGCAACAAAACCAGCGGCAGTACAAACAAATCCCACTGCAAACCGACACTGAAGGCAAAACTATTCAGCCAACTGTTGATGCCATACCACGCCAAAGGCATCGCAATGACAGAAGCAATCAACACCAACCGAATAAACCGACTCGATAACAAGTAGACAATACTTGAAACCGATGCCCCCAACACTTTACGTACGCCAATCTCCTTCAATTTTTGCGAAGTAGTAAACGAAGCCAATCCCCACAGCCCCAAACACGAAATGGCAACGGCCAAACCGGCAAACACGCCAAAAATATTTCCAAACTGACGATCACTTTTGTATTGCGTATTAAACGATTCATCCAGAAAATAGAATTCATACGGCTCACCATGAATCAAATCGGTATACAATTTACCAATGGCTTCAATCGTCTCAGGAATATCACCACTTACCTGCAACGACACATGACTCGGCACAATGTCATCGGGCATAAAGAGAAACGGAACAAATTCCGATTTCAATGAATTCCAATTATAATTTTTCAGCACTCCAATAACAGTAGCCGTATCGCCATCTAAAATAAGTTGCTGCCCTACTGCTTCATCAATCGTACCTAAATCATAGGCCGCTATGGAAGCTTCGTTGATGATAACGCTTTGTTTGTCCGATTCACGGTTGCGATCAAAATTTCTACCCGCCAGAAATTCAATTTCATAGGTAGGAATAAAATCAGGATCAACAAACACCACAAAGCCAAGTTTAAAATCACTCAATGCTGTGCCCGACTTTCTGATATCTGCACCCCAGTTTGCACCCTTACCGGGGATACTGCCACTCGTTGCCACTGAACTGACACCCGGAATCTTTTGCACTTCTTCCTTGAACACGGCTAACCTTTGTTTCGCTGCTTTCCACTCCAGCGTGCCCGGACCGCGCACCACTAACATCTGATCCATCTGCAATCCTTTATCGCGCGACTGCATAAAATTTATTTGGCGATATACGACAAACGTACCGGCAATTAAAATGAGTGACGCTGCAAATTGAAACACCACCAACACTTGCCGCAACGAAAACCCCTGCAGCTTTCCCCTCCCCTTTAACACTTCGGTGATTTTAAACGATGACAACACAAAGGCCGGGTAAATGCCCGAAGCAAACGTGCCTATAATAAATAACGCAAGCACAACTAACCACAACCGTGTATCCTCATAAGCAAACGCAAGCTCTTTTCCCAGAATGTCGCCCATCACAGGCAGCAGACTCATTGCTAACACCAGCGCAAGCGCGATAGCAATCAGGTTGATCAGCACCGACTCCACAAAAAATTGTGTGATCAATTCGCTGCGCAATGCGCCAATTGTTTTTTTAATGCCCACTTCGCGTGCACGTTCCATAGCCCGTGCGGTGGATAGGTTAATGTAATTGATCCACGCGATAAATAAAATGAACCCGGCAATCACTCCGAAAAAGTAAATAGTGCTTTTACTTACCGTTTCCACATCCACCCGCAAGCCTGGATGAAGATGAATATCGCGCAAGGGTTGCAAGTGCAGCGCCATCGTGACTTCAAATTTCTCCCACTTTGGATTAATCCATCGATCGGCAAAGGCCGGAAGCTTTTGCTCAACGTCCATCCAATTTGCCTGCTCATTCAGTTGAATGTAAGTAATAAAATTATTGGTGCCCCAGCCATCATCACGTGTGTATTGATTGCTGAGCAACATGTTGTGCATGGGCACCAGTATATCGAATGTGAAGTGTGAGTTTTGCGGCACATCTTCCATCACAGCCGTTACGGTGTAGTTCCCTTTCATGCGCCCACCCGCCAGGCTCACGGTTTTGCCGATGGCCTCTCCATCCCCAAAATACTTTTGCGAAACAGTTTTAGTGAGCACAATAGAATTAGGATCGTTGAGTGCTGTTTTCAGGGAACCTGTTACCGCAGTAAAAGTAAATGCCTCAAAGAAAGTAGAATCAACCGCGAAGATGTTGTTTTCATGAAAAGCTTTTGATTCACCCATAGGTGCCACATACGTTACCACAGCATGCTCGCCATGCGTTCGAATGAAATGTTTTACCTCGGGCAAGTCACTTGCCAACGCGGGACCAAGTCCATGAGTGGTAACTACTACCGGACTTTTTGTTTCTCCATTTTGTGTACTGGTGCGGTGTACTCTAAAAATAGAAGCTGCATTGGTATTAAATTTATCATAGCTGGTCTCAAAATCCATGTAGTGGAGAATCACCAGGCAGGCACTTACCCCCAATGCGAGGCCGAAAATATTGATCATTGAAAACGCAGGGCGCTTGCGCAGGTTACGAAAAGCGAGGGTAAGATAATTGCGGAACATAAAGTCTATTTAGTGAAGCTGCCGGGCAGGCTTACATAACAAACTTCAGGTTTGAGGAATGGTTACAAGGATTATAGAATTTATTTAAACTCTCTTGTCGAATTCTTCGGACGAACAGCACATCCCAGCCTGTCTATGCCGAAGCTTCACTATGCGAAACGCTTCGTGTAGCGTGGCGGCTACGCGCAGGCAGGCCCTTCGAGTGATAAGCCGGATCTACTGGAGATTTTCATGTTATAAATTCTCAATCACTTCATAGAATTCGAAATGCGACACCCAAACCTATCCCCCGCTGGCGGGGGTTAGGGGGTGGTTTTTACTTGCTTCATAGTTTTCAATCCACTCCTCCAATTCTCCAATTACTCCAGTCATATTCTTCAACACTTGATTATCTGTAAATCGAAGTACGGTAAATCCTGCATTCTCCAAATCTGCTTGCCTGCGTTTATCATTTACAATTACTTTTTCATCATGATGCGTGATACCATCTACTTCAATAATCAGCATCAAATCTTTACTCATAAAGTCGGCTATGTAATTTAAAACAGGCCGTTGTCTTCGAAAAGGATACCCTTTCAGTTGACTCGCTCTCAATGCAAATTTCCAAAGACAAGCTTCTGCTTTGGTCATTCTCTTTCGCAAAGCATTAGCGAATGGCTGCAGATTAGTGTTGTAAAAATGTAGATTGTCTTTATTGGCTTCCATTTTCCACCCCCTTACCCCCGCCAGCGGGGGATATAGACACAACTAAGGATAAAGTAAATATACTTTTTATAATACGGTCTTTATAATTATTTAACCTCTCTTGTCGAATATCTTCGTACGAACAGCACACGTCCATCTGAGTTAATCAAAACGTTGATTCTCTGATCTTATCTTTCCACGAATAAAAATCCCTGATTCAGTAAGTTGAGATGTTGGCCAACCGCCTGTTGGCGATGCACCCGGTTTCAAAACAGCTGAGCTTTCCTTTTTATCCGCCACGGACCAGTTGCACCATGAGATTTTATGCTCATCCAAAAAGGCAAACCACGTTTCTGTTTCCGAAGTATTGACTGCGCCATCACCGGTAGCATCGGTTGTTCCAAATTCTGTTACCATCAATGCAATGTTCTTGCTTAATGCCATAGCGGCTTTATCGCGCAAGGATTGTTTATGGGTGCCGGAATAAAAATGCAACGCGTAAGCAATGTTAGTTCCTGTTAATGGATCGTTGGCTGCAACATCTACGTCCTGCGACCAGGTTGAGGTGCCGCAGACTATCAGGTTGTCCGGATCATACATGCGAATGGTGTCGATCACCGCCTGGTGGTACGGTTTAATTTTCGAACTCCATGAAATTTGCAAGGGTTCATTAAATGGTTCGTAGATAAGGTTAGGTTTGTCGCCATACTTTTTTGCAACCTCAGCAAAGAAAATTTTTGCTTCCTTTTCGTGATCCGTAGCATGGTGATCGTGCCAATCGACAATAACGTAAAGCCCATGTTCGATTGCTGCATCAATAACGGTAAAGATTTTTTCTTTCTCAGCATCCGGGTTTGTGAGGTACCCTCCGCCTTCTACAGCAAGCGCTGCCCGCACCACCGTGCAATACCAATCGGTCTTTAACCATTTAACAGTTTGATTAGTATAATATTTACCGATCCATTGACTCCAGAAAAAAGACATGCCCCGCAATTGAACGGGTTTATTATGAGCGTCAACAATCCGGTTTCCATTCACACTCAACGGACCAAAATAATCAACAGCATTTCCTGCAATGGCTTCCTTTTCCAAATCGATGGGAACGAGTGAGGATTCCGTGGCAGACATACAATTAATAAACACCCCTGCAATAATCACCAAATACAAAGCAACAGGGCGTGAGAAATTTTTAGTCATAATAAAAAGCCGGTTAAATTATTTCACCTGCCGATCGGCTAATCATCTGCTCCTTATTTTTTATTTCCCTCTGGTTTTATTCGTGTATTCATGTCCTCATTTTTATTCAGCACCAGGTTCTCAATAAAAAATTCCATCATCCGGTCACGATCCATAGCCGTATGACCTTTATCCGGCCCTACCTGAACTTCAAAACTTTTTCCTGCCTTTTGCAATGCCTGAATCAATTGAAGGGAATTGGATGGATGCACATTGTTATCGTTGGTGCCATAATAAATCATGAGCCGGCCTTTTAATTCAGGCGCATACTTCATCAGGCTGCTGGCTTCATAACCTGCTTTATTATTCTCTAACAAATTCATAAAGCGCTCAGTATAAATGTTATCATAATTTCTCCAATCCGTAACGGCCGAGTTGGCCACCGCCACGTGGTACACATCCGGATGTCGGAGTAAACTGGTAGCAGCCGTTGTTCCTCCATACGAAGTTCCATACACCCCTACCCTGGTTTTATCAAAGTATGGAAGTTCATACAATGATTTGATGCCCGCTGCAAAGTCATCCATTTCCACAATTCCTAAATTTCCATAGAGGGCATCAAGGAACTTCTTTCCTCGTCCACCGGTATTGCGGCCATCAATGTTGGCAACCAAAAATCCATATTCCGCTAATGCATCAGGATACGTAAATGTTTCGCGAAAGGCATTTGTTGCAGGGCCTCCATAGTTACTCAAGATCAACGGATATTTTTTAGCCGGATCAAAATTGGACGGGAAGTGCAGCATCCCGTGCAACTTGGTTTTGCCATCGGCTGAGGTAAACGTAAACACTTCAACTTTTTTCAATCCCAGCTCATTGAATTTCGTCATGTCGCTCTTTGCCAGCGAAGCAACTACTTTTCCTTTGCGATCCACCAGGTTGGTGAATGGAGGTATGTCATGAGTTTGAGCTACATCAACAAAATAATTTCCATCGGGAGATACTGAAACAGTGTGCGTGAAAGCAGGATCGGTTAAACGCTGATCTTTTGTGCCATTTAACTTTATGCGATGGAGTTGAAACTTCATGTGATTATCGCCACTGCGCGCCATATAATACAACACGCCTTCTTTCTCATCTACTTTTACAATTCTGCTCACTTCAAACGGATGGTTAGTAATTGTATTGATCAGCTTACCGCTGAAATCGTAGAGGTAATAATTATTGAAGCCGCTGCGCTCCGAAGCCCAGATAAATCGCTTGCCATCTTTCAGGATGTGAATCTCAGGTGTGTTCTTTGTAAAACTCGCCAGCCACTCTTCACGCACTACCACTCTTGTTTTTCCGGTAACAGGATCACCGGCCGCATACTCCATAATATCCTGCTTGCGGTTGGTGCGATGAAATAATAGTTCGGTTCCTGCTGGCGACCAATCGATACCATACAGGTAAGTGCCCACATAGTTATCGCTAAACGGTTTGCCGTCACGCACGTCCAGCAAGGTTGTTTTCTTGCTGTCCAAATCATACACTAACAGATCAACCGGAAGGTTTGCCGCACCTACTTTTGGATACGCTTCTATTTCCAGCGAATCCTGGAGTTGAGTTTGATTATAGATCACATAATATTTCTTGGAGACTTTTTCATCAAACCGATAGAAGGCAATTTTCTTTCCATCTGGCGACCACCACATAGCAGTATTCTGACCCAGTTCTTCGCCATATACCCACGTGGCAATGCCATACTTAATTTGGTTTTCTTCATTTCCATCCGTGGTGATTGCAGTGGGATTACTTCCATCTGCATTGCTCACCCACATGTTCCTGT
>CAZNRJ010000190.1:0-1409 GCA_964574945.1 uncultured Ohtaekwangia sp.
CCAGTTTTCCTAATGGCCGCCATTAGAGATTCTTCTAATGACAATTCTGGGATTATTAATCCCAAAATTGTCATTTGGAAAATTTATAATGGCGATTATAATTACAAAGGTGCAGTTGTAAAGACGTTGGTGCAGTTAAAAAAGAAAAGCCGTGGAAAGTAAAACAGAATCAATTTTACCTGTTTTATCGTGAATGAGATTGTAAATTTTATCGCGCAATTGAAACCCCTGAGCTTGTTTGGTTTCCGGGTCAATCACCCAATACTCCTTTACTCCAAATTTTTCATAAAGCGCCTTCTTCTTAACAAGATCATGACTCTTGTTTCCTGAAGAAAGTATTTCAAACACTACATCCGGCACTCCATGAAAATGACCTGATTCATCAAGGCCCGATGTTCCTTCCAAAATTATAGTAATATCAGGTTGAACCGCATTACTCACTTCATCCAAATAAACATCGAAGGGAGCAATAATTACTTTTCCTTTGCGGGTGTCAACTACCTCATCACACAACTTTCTAAAAATATTCTGAAGAACAGATTGATGTTTATAAACGGGTGATGGAGACATGTGGATTACGTTATCGATTAATTCAACCAACGTTCCTTCCGGAAGGCTTTTATAAACCTCCATAATGGTACGGGGCGGACTTTCAATTTGAGTTTGTTTCATAACGCTTGCAACACTTGAAGTTACTAATAAATTCAAATTAGAAATAACTTTTGCATTCAGAATGTCCCGACTATTTATAAACCGCTATCGGAAAATCGTTGCCAAATGAATAGGCAGACGGATATTGTGCAGTTCCTTTTAATTGTTCGGAAAGTTCGGGTACTTTATTTTCGATGTAAGTGCTCAACTCACGAATGGTAAGTTTTTTATCACCGTTGGCATCTGCTTTTCCATCCAGCCCTTCAATCAGCGAATATGTAAAAATTCCATGCCCCAGTTTTTCAAACTCGGAAGCAAATTGATTAGAGCCTGTTGACGTAATCCAAAAAGTTCCGGTGCTTCTTGCTAACTGGGCAATTGCTTTTTCCTCGGCCACACCTCGTTCTGTCACCGACTCAAGAGCCCCTGCCGACTGGCAGGCATCCAAAATAAAAACTTGCTTTTGCGCATTAATCGATTCTGCATATTCTTTTAACGAGGATGCCGCAATTGCCTTGTCCTTCAGCATATCATCGCGGCCATAGAGTTGGGTTACATCTGTTGGAACAATATAAAATTCTTTTGCATCTGCACTCTCGCCCGACATCACACCATGGCCTGCATAATAAAACACAACCATATCCTGCTCCAATGATTTCTTGCGCACATCCTCAAGGGCAGCAATAATACCTGACTTTACCGCCTTATCATTTCTTATAGTATAGGGCACAATTGCTTTGAAAATCGTTGAGGAAGAT
>CAZNRJ010000190.1:1419-4684 GCA_964574945.1 uncultured Ohtaekwangia sp.
TTTCTCAATGGCATCGGCATCAGCCTGGGCATAATTCAGGTTATACTTTGGGTTTTTATATTTGTTTATCCCGATGGTGATTAAATAAAGCGTTGGCTTGGAATCATTAGCGCCTTTGTAGGTGATGGTAAACTTTGCTTTTTCAGAATCGACCCCACTCTTGCTTCCTGCGCTTACAAAGAAAAAATTCTCTTCGCCAAAGGAAGAAGTTAAGCTCACATCAAACGTGTAAGACGTAGAAGCCGAGGCAGGTAATGATTTCATCAATTTTGAGTTTTGATACAAGCGTACCTCTGTAACCTCTTGTGGGTTATCTGTTACCTCAACCACAACGGTTGTTTTCTTTTGCGATGATTCTATTGCTGCGGTTGTTGAAAACGCTTTCCCATTCACACTCTTTACAGCCACAACGGGTATCCTGGTTATTGCTTTATCAACGTCAAAGCTTGCCAGCGCTCCTGACTCCTCGTTAATTATTTGTGTTAGTAACCGGGGGGCAAAGCCCTTTTCAAGAGTACTTTCAAGGGAAGTTCGCTGCGCGCCTCCACGTGTTGTCCAATAAACTTTTGAAAGTGCAGCCGGTGTTCCATCTACGCGCCCGTCTTTAGAGATGATAGCAAAATCATCATTGCTGTCACAAAAAAAGTAACCTACAATTGCATTGCTCTTGATGTCGTAAATCTGGTTGATGTTATTGCCCAATGAATTAAGTAAAAACTTACCGCTGTTGCCCAGCGGAAACGGAATCGCATTACCAACCCCTAACTTTAAATAACCTGGCAACTTAAATCCATCGGACTTAGTAGTAAAAATTATGCCTCCGGACACCAGGTCATAGACATTAAAAGAAAGTGAAGCGGTAATGCCAAGCAGCTTACCGTTCGATATTTTTCCGCCATACGGCATAATGGCATTTCCCCACAACACTTTGTTGTCCACTTCACGAAGTAAAGCGAGCGTGCTTCCATCAAAATCCTGCACAAGCGTTTTTGTTCCCAAGCCATTTACAGCAGAAACCAACAAATGTTTTCCTGTTTCATCAAACACAGCCATTGCATAAACTCCTTTTTTTGATTCCGCCAGCACCGAACCGCTTTTAATATCAAAAAGCTTCAGCGCGTTATTTTCCTTTAGTGCCGGCATTACCCCCACAACTATAGATTTCCCGTTCGGATGAAATGCCAGTGCGCTAACATGGTGTTTCTTATATTGAAATGAATTAATCTGTGTCAGCGCATTCAAATCAAAAATAGTCACCCATCCTTCGCGTTGGCCAACCGCCAGCAGTTTTGCCGAAGCCAGATAAGCGGATTTTGTAATTTCTCCGGTGGTTGTAAATTGGCCAAGCGTTTTTTCTAACTTCCAATCAATAATAACAACCTGGTTCCCTTGCATAAGCAATAGCTTACCATCATCTGTCAATTGAAGGTCAAACAAATCATTAAACGGCCCAACCATGCTCTTGGCAAACCGGCCTGCTTGTATGTCAAATATTTTTATGGTCTTGTCTTTAAAAACAAATGCCACGTGCCTGCCATCGGCAGAAGCTGCCATGGCTATTTGCTCTGAGGTAAGTTCTGATTTTGTATAGCCCAACCGGACAAGATCGACTTCTTGCCCTAAGGCTGCAAAACTTTTCAATACAAGTAGAAGTAATACAAAATTCGCTCTCATTCTAATATTATCTTACGCTACTTCCTTTCCGGTTGCCCATTGCAACATTTCAAACCAATCCTGTCGGTCAAGTTTTATTTCCATTGACTTTGCTGCTTCTGATACACGCTCCGGTTTTGTGGTGCCGATAACCGGGAAAATTAAAGACGGATGACGCAAGAGCCAGGCTATCGACAGTTGTGTATACGAAGCATTATACTTTGAGGCTTTGCTAAACATTTGGCGTTCGCCCCCTACCGATTTTCCACCTCCTAATGGTGACCACGCCATGGCCGAGGTGTTTCGTTCCATCAGTAAATCCAAATCGCCATTGAATAGCGAATCAACCCGCGATAATGAAATCTCGATTTGATTAGTCACTAACGGAAATGGCAAAAACTTTTGCAACATAGTAAATTGACCTGGCGTGAAATTCGAAACCCCAACATGCAACACTTTGCCTTCTTGCTTTAACTGTGAGAATGCTTCGGCAACTTCCGTTGGATTCAACAAAGGATCGGGGCGATGGATGAGCAGGAGATCAAGATGATCGGTGCCCAGCATCTTCAACGAATTTTCGGCAGACCAAATGATATTTTCTTTCGAAGTATCATAATGCTTTACCCAGGTGTTTGGTCGCTTGGCAGAACTAAATTTAATTCCACACTTGGATACAAGTTGCATCTTATTTCTAAACGCGGGGTTTTTGCGCAACACATTTCCAAAAATCTCCTCGTTGCCATGATCGCCATAAATATCGGCATGATCGAAACTCGTGATGCCTTCATCCAATGAAGTTTGAATTAGCCTGGCCACGGTATCCTGCGAAACGGTGTGCCAGCGCCAGGCGCCTGCCACAATGCGCGAGAACTCAGGCCCGTCTGGATGAATTTTCCGGTATTCCATTATTTTGATTTTGGTCTGGGATTGATTTAAGGCAAGTTCCGCATTTATGCGAAAAGAAAAAATAACTGCCCGCTTTAGTATATTCACAGTTCAAAAAATTTCCTGCCATGATTTTTTCCTCATTCACACGGCTAAACAAGCCCTTCATTTGCTTTTTTTTGCTGGCAACAGGTGCCTGCACAACCAAAACTCCCGTTGAGCATTCCCCAGAAGCTTCGTTAGCCGATTTAAAAGTGTATGATGGGTTGGAAGTAACGCTCTTCGCTTCAGAACCTATGTTCAGCAACCCGACTAACCTCGCTGTTGACGATCGTGGTCGTATCTGGATTTGTGAGGCATATAATTATCGCAATCAGCTCAATCCAAAAAATCCTGAAAAGAAGGAAGGCGATCGCATTATGATTTTGGAAGATACCGATGGCGATGGCAAAGCCGATAAGAGCAAAGTATTCTACCAGGGTACGGATGTAAACTCGGCACTTGGCATTACGCTGCTTGGCAATAAAGTAATAGTATCCTGCAGCCCAAATGTTTTTGTCTTTACCGATGAAAACGGAGACGATGTTCCCGATAAAAAAGAAATTTTCTTTCAAGGTGTGCAAGGCGTGCAGCACGATCATGGCATGCACAGTTTTGTATTTGGCCCCGATGGAAAATTATATTTCAATTTTGGCAACGAAGGTAAATCATTACTAACCGCTGCAGG
>CAZNRJ010000190.1:4694-7343 GCA_964574945.1 uncultured Ohtaekwangia sp.
TGATGTTCGCGGAAGAAAAGTGGTAACAAATGGAAAACCCTTTCGGGAAGGACTTGTCATGCGTGCTGACCTCGATGGAAAAAATGTTGAAGTGCTGGCTCATAATTTCAGGAACAATTATGAAGTAACGATCGATCCGTTCGGCACACTCTGGCAATCGGATAATGATGATGATGGAAACAAAGGCACACGCATAAATTATGTTATGGAAGGCGGAAACTATGGTTACAGGGATGAAATGACCGGTGCCGGTTGGAGCACACGCAGAACCAACATGGAAAAAGAAATTCCACTTCGGCATTGGCACCTGAACGACCCAGGTGTGGTGCCCAATCTTTTACAAACGGGTGCCGGCTCTCCTTCGGGCATTACTATTTATGAAGGCACCTTGTTACCAACAATATTTCAAGGCCAGATGATTCATGCCGAGCCGGGCAATAATGTAGTGCGTTCTTATCCTGTTGAAAAAAACGGTGCCGGCTATTCAGCTACTATTGTCAATATTTTGGAAGGCCAGAAAGACCAATGGTTCCGGCCCGTGGATGTTGCCATTGCACCCGATGGTTCGTTGTTTATTGCCGATTGGTACGACCCGGGTGTGGGCGGCCACCAGGTGGGTGATCTTGATCGCGGAAGAATTTATCGCGTGGCTCCGGCTAAGGCAAAGTATGAAACAAAGAAACCCGATTTCAATTCTGTAGAAGGTGCAATCAATGCGTTGCTAAATCCAAATCCGGCCACACGGTATTTAGGCTGGACGGCCTTGGCAACTTTCGGTGAACAAGCGGAAGCTGCATTAACACAACTCTGGAAATCTGAAAATCAATTTCAACGGGCGCAAGCACTATGGCTGCTGGCAAAGCTGCCGAATGCCGATACCTGGTTGAATGAAGGATTGAATGATGCAAATCCCGACATTGTTATTACATCGCTGCGTGTTGAACGCTCATTGGGTAAAGACATTCTTCCCATCGTTGAAAAATTAGTAAACCATCCTTCCGCACAAGTAAGGCGCGAGGCCGCTATCGCTTTGCGCGGAAATAATTCACAGAAAGCAGCAGACTTGTGGGCAACCCTTGCCATGCAACACGATGGAAAAGATCGCTGGTACTTAGAAGCGCTTGGCATTGGCGCTGCCGGCAACGATCAATTATTCTTTGCAGCCTGGAAGAAAAAAGTTGGTAACGATTGGAACACACACGGTGGTCACGACATTGTTTGGAGAAGCCGAAGTAAAGATGCTATGCCCCTGCTGGCAGAGACCATAAAATCTGCCGATTCTGTTGGAATGCTTTGGTGTTTCCGTGCTTTTGATTTTCATACCGATGCTTCGAAGCAAGCCGTGCTTTCAAAATTGGTAACGGAGACTAAAGGCGAAAAAGTTTTGTATGCGCTCAAGCACATGGATGCTGGAAACACCACACTTACTCCGGCCGTGCGCACAGCGCTGAACAAAGCGCTTGATCAACACAAAGGCAAACTTGAATTTGTGGAGTTGGTGTCTCGTTTTAAGTTAGAAAACAGAGCTGCTGATTTATTGGCCTTAAGCATTCAGTTTCCAGATAGCACCGTTGGCAAAGAATCAATGAAAGCACTGCTGGATTGGGATCAAACCAAACTTATTGAAACCGAACTTGCACGGAAAGACAGGGAGGTTGTTCAAAGCCTGATCAAATCGATGCGCCCTTATATTTCCCGGAAGAAAACCATGGCGTTGATGGAGCAAATTATTATGGACAGCACACAAGCTATCGACAACCGTAAGTTGGCTATCCGCACATTTGGTGGTCCGTGGGAATCAGAAGACCGATTGCTGGCATTGGCTAATGAAAACAAAATTCCACCCGACTTACAAATTGCAGCAGCGGGAGTATTTCAAAGTGCCTGGCGTTCCAACATCCGCGAAGACGGAGCAAAGTATTATAAACTTCCCGGCAACAAAGCAGGTGAAGCACTTCCATCCATTGCGCAGTTAATAGAAAAAGAAGGTGTAGCTGAAAATGGAAAGACAGTATTTGCCAATGCATGCAGCAACTGTCATCAAATAAATGGAGCGGGTGTAAAGTTCGGGCCCGACTTAAGTGAAATAGGATCCAAACTTTCAAAGCAAGCCTTATATACTTCCATTCTTTATCCCGACCAGGGAATCAGTTTTGGATTTGAGGGTTATCGGTTTAAAATGAAAGATGGCAGCGAGGCCTTTGGTATGATTGTATCAGAAACCGAAGGCAAAGTGGAACTTCAATACATGAGCACGCAACAAACTCTTAATCCGGCTAACATTGTATCGCGATCGAAGCAAGAAACTTCATTGATGCCGTCCAACCTGCAAACGTTAATGACCGAACAAGAACTGGTTGACCTTGTTGCCTATTTACAAACTTTGAGAAGCAATAAAATTTCAATGCTGCACACTGAGTTAAAAAAATAAAAGCCTGATGGATTTCTCATCAGGCTTGTACCCGGGACGGGAGTTGAACCCGTACAGATATTACTATCCACAGGATTTTAAGTCCTGCGTGTCTACCAATTCCACCACCCGGGCAAATCAATCTTACTTTAAAAAATAACCCCTCTCTTTCGGAGAGGGGTTTGAGCGGGAAACGAGACTCGAACTCGCGACCCCGACCTTGGCAAGGTCGTGCTCTA
>CAZNRJ010000191.1:0-1883 GCA_964574945.1 uncultured Ohtaekwangia sp.
AGTAACCAGGTGCCTTAAAATCTTTTTGGCCGGGTGGCACAAGCACATATTTACCGCCCTTACCCTTGTCAGCCCCCAGTTCGCCAATGGCAGTTAATTCCCTTTGCCAAAAATCTCCTAACCCGCCACCTGTATGGCCCGCGGGCATTTCGATAACAGTAGGCCCATTCTTTGCAAGGTCAATAAATGTAATAATGTATGGCGTGGTGGCATTGGCAGTTAATATACCCAATTTGTCTTCGTATGAGTTATACAAAACAAGGTCGTTGCTACTGGCGCCAAATACATCATATTGAATGCGTTGCCATTCGGCATAGGCAACAATCGGTAAGCCCCACAAATAACATTGCACGGCCTGCTGGTAGTCCATTTCATTAAATAGAACCGGAACGGATTGTTTGGAGGGTAGTTCCCCATTCATTTCAATCCGAACAGGATCCGGACCGCTGACAAATGAATCAGTAGATGTGGCATTAATTCTGTTTCCTGTATTTGTTTGCTGCGTGCAGGCTGCAAACAGCAGTAGTGCAGAAAGAAATGGAATGAGTGTTTTTTTCATAACTATGTTTTCTTAAAATTGATAAATAAATCTAATCCTTCTTCACAAATATTTCTTTCCAGTCATTCTTCATATCCACAATCAACCAGTTGTATTTGGCTGCATCATCCAATCCTTTTTCCAAATGACCAATGTGTGATGTTCTGTCGTACGCCCATTCGCGAACCGAATCGGTGTGATGGACGATCATTCCAAAACGCGGATAACCTGTACCTGTCATCGTCCATTGCAGCATTTCGTAGTCGCCATCGGAGTTGCCTGCAGTGAACACCGGGCGTTTGCCGATCTGGTTGTAGATTCCAACCGGTTTGCCTTTGCCGTCATTCATTAAATCCAATTCGGCTTTCCGGATAATGCGAGGTGTATCATTTACAACTTCATACGAAGATCGCATCACCGTACCGATCACTTGCTCGCAGGGAATGCCGTATGTTTTTTCCGTCCAGGCACACATGAAGCCTTCTTCACCACCGGAGACAATAAACGTTTTGTAATTGTTAGCGCGTAAATAATTGAGCAATTCCAGCATCGGTTGAAAAATCATCTCTGTATAGGGGCGATTGAATTTTGAATGCTTGGCGGTGGCGATCCAGTCTTTTACCTGTGCATCAAATTCATCGCTGCTCATGCCTGTTTGTGTTGCACCGACTATCTGCATGAGCGATTTTTCACCGCCAGCCAGCACGGCTTTCAAATCACCTTTCAGCAATGATTTGAATGGTTCCTGTGTTTTCCATTCCGGATGCTGTGGCGCTATTTCCTTCACCCGGTCTAATGCGGAAATGAATTGAAAGTAGAGAGGCTGTTCACTCCATAGTGTGCCGTCATTATCGAAGCAGGCGATGCGATCCGTAACCGGGATAAAATCTGCGCTGCCTTCGCTGGTGGTTTTCGTTACAAAATCAATAATCGATTTCTTCGAAGCCCCTTCATTCCAGGAGGGAAGGGGGTCTGTCGCAACCGTTTCAGTTTTCGGTTCATCTTGTTGTTTTGTACACGCTGAGAATACGACTATAATCACGATCAGTTGAAAGGTTCTTGTTTTCATGTGCATTGTTTTAAAAAATGACGAGGATGTTCGGTTTTATTTTACAGTGCCTCTGCAAAGAAAAAAAAACTGCAATAAGAAGTAAGTGTCGTGGAGAGAGATTTTAGTTTCATGGGGTTTTAGTTAGATATCTTACCTGAACGAAGTGCAGATTCAAAAAACGGTGCCACGATAAGCACGTTGACACCGCTACTTTAATCTTACTGGATGGAAGATAATAATTCCAATTGAAAAAAACGTGAGGCTTCCGGCAATCTTAAGCCAGATTCTTTAGCC
>CAZNRJ010000191.1:1893-7325 GCA_964574945.1 uncultured Ohtaekwangia sp.
CTTTAACCTGCTGTAAAACATTGCATTTTTTATAATTAATCGAATCAGCGATTGAATTATTTTTAATACCAACAGACAATTTGCTCTTACCGATTCCAGTTATGACCAAACACAATGTACCACCCAAAACTATCGGGCCCCATGGCTACATCAATACCTGTTCTAAGTTTAAAAGCCCGCGCCAATAAATAACGAAACCCTGCCCCCACATTGTACACCGTTGTTCCATCTGAATAACTTTCATCGAACTCAATCGCCTTTCCAACGCCTGCAAAGCCAAGTACACTCCATCGGAAATTAAGATCAACCCGTTGTTCTGTCTCAGCTATCAGGGTTGTTTCACCCTGATAGCGCATGGCCGGCAAACCGCGAAGGTCAATATAAGGCATTAAATAAAAAGGTGGTCTTTCAAACACATGCTGCACTTCCAATCGCAAGCCGCTGATCCATGTGGGTTTTACTTGAGTGAACCAAATAAATGAGGTGTTCAGTCGCTGGTATTCAAAATCACTCGCTGTCCATTGTGCATTAACATTATATTCTATATTGAACCGGTATCCTTTATCTGCAGTGAAAATACTGTTTCGTTTATCCCAATCTACAAACACACCTAATGTGCCTGTGTTGCTATCCAATTCTTTATCTGTAATTTCATCGGGAACCTCCCCTTCAAACCTGGGTGATACGTTCGCTTTGGCATAACTATAACTCGATCCCAGGTACACATCTTGCTTTAAAATTTTTTTTGAAAGCGAAAGAAATACAGGAAGCGCCTGAATATTAAATTCAAATTCCTTTTCGCCCACGTCTGGCAGGGTGCGGTAATAAGAAAGATTCAAACTTCCATAGAAAAATCCTGCCCTGTATTTAAGACCCTGCTTAGGGAAACTACCCATTCGAAATGCTCCCGCTCCATAACTTCCATTTGCGGTATACATTCCAACGCCTGCCGTTATATCGGGCTGTAAATAGCCTGTGTATCCTTCTATTTTTTTCTTAGGTGTTATAAAAACAGCTGCCAGCACTCCACCAAAGCTACCCAAGGCTGGTTCTGTAATGATCATAGGCACCGGGATAAATCCGTGCATATCGATGAGCATGTGGCCGAGGTCAAGTTTACCATCAATCGTATCGATCATCATTTCTTTCATGTGCACCTTCTCCTTCTTCTGTGCACTTACGATATGTGTTGCACACAAAAGCAGAAGCAATAATGCACCTGGAATGATTCTTCGTAAACATATGATGTTACTTGCCCGGTTCATTGGAAAGTTGTGCCGGTTGAATAATCTCAAAAATCGGAATAGATATTTCAATACCGAGGGATTTGAGTGAATTGTAAATCTGCGTATTCAACTCGCTTTTTGTTATCATGATTTCACTATCCTGCCAATAATATAAATTAAAGATCAAAACCTGTTCTTTTTGCCCCTCGAATATGACGAAGGGCTTTGGCTCTTTAATAACGTGTACCTGACTTAAGGCAAGGTCTGTTACAACCGGTATTACATCAGAAGGGTTAGCTTTTGCATTTGTTCTTATTTCAATAACAAACCTTAGTCTTCGGTTTGTCATCGTCCAGTTTGAGACGCTGTTGCTGATAAGGTTCGCATTTGGGATTACAATTTCAGCACCGGCATAGGTAATAATTTTGCTTGAACGGATACCAATTTCAGATACTGTTCCTTCAAATCCTTCAGCTTCAATAATATCGCCTACCAGGATGGGTCGCTCAAAGATCAATATCATTCCCGAAACAAAATTTGAAACTAAGTTTTGCAGGCCAAAACCCACACCCACACCCAATGCCCCCGCCAGGATGCTCATTTTAGCGAGATCGAACCCAAGAGAAGCCACACCCAGAAAAAAGCCGAGGACAATTATAAAATATTTACCCAGCACACCCATTGCCATGGGTACACCGCGGGGTACATCAAACCTTGAAAACACTTCCTCCTGAAGGAGTACTTTAATAAAATTTGAAAAGAAAAATGAGGCTATAATAATGATAACGATCTCCAACGTTCCGCCCACAGTCACCTGTAGTTCACCAAAGCTTCCTCCATAGTTCCAGATATCTGCTCCAAGACCAATAAAAAATTCATACAAGCCAAAGGCGCTCAGAAAACCTTTTATCCAAAGTAACACGGCCCCTATTTTCACCCCTTTATAGATAAGAGGAAGATATCGCTTCATGAGATATGACTTCCTCAATACGTTCGTTTTGGAGAGAATAAATAACAGGCTTATGATAACCTGATGGCACAACAGAATGACCGGTATAAGATACAGGCTGGTTACAATGCCGGTAAAAATCAACTGGGCCAACGCAACATAGCCGATCAATATCAACAACGGAATGGTTGCCGACATGTAAAAAAAGAAAGGGATAAGATTTGTTTTGACATAATCAGCCAACGCAATTTCCGGACTGATCAGGTATTTATCCTTGTTACGGTTCATCCAGTATAACCCACCAAAAGCGATAAGGCTACCTGAAACAAGCAGCATCAATTCTATGTACGGATGTAAAAAATTATTTCGCAATAAACTATCCAGCACATATAAAGCAAAAATCACCCAGTATATCCATCTGTTCCTCAGCGAATCCCCTAACGAATAAATCACAACCGGAACAGCAAAACCAATAAACAACAACTCAGTAATGACTGTCGGCCTGTTGCTAAGGGAGAGGATGATAACCAATAATACCAGGATGATAGAAGATGAAATGGGATACTTAAATACAAGTGTACCTGCCGTGACAGGAGGTGTAGAGTCTTCCGGTGCCCGGTACGATTTTTTAAGACCGAAGATCAATCCATACAGGCCCAACCCAAAAATCAACGCTGCAAAAATGGTGTTTGCATTCTCCGCGATATAATCAAATGATTCAGTCGAATTCAACACATAACGATTGGAAATCTTCTCTATGGCCTTTTGCTCAGTATCTGATTCCTGTTTACTCCAAAGAGATCGGCTGTCACGTTCGAAAAGCCGGGTAAAGGAGAGGTTCTTTGCATCTGAAAGCTGTTGGCTATACTGAGGGATTTCACTTTGATGTTTAATGGTCTCGGTCTGAATTGCCAAAAAACGAGTAAGGCGCCCTTGAAGGACTTTCTCGGTATCGTTAATCAAACGCAAAACCTCATCTATCCTGGGCAAAAGGTTATTATAAACCTTATCTGTGCGTACCCTGTCCCGCAGCGAATTCCAGGTTGATTTCTTTTGCTCAAGAATCAAAAGGGAATTCTCCATGCTCGCAGTTTTCTCAGCCACTTTCGTGGAAAGCTCTTCAAAAAAAATGAGCGAACGGTTAAACCTCCGTTCAAGACTGGAAATCCGCGATGGGCTCAAATAACCGGAAAGGATATCATCCGCTTCGGATTTAATATTGTCGAATTTTTCTACATCCTGCGAAAGTTCCATCTCCAGGGAGTGCAGCTCCGTGGAATCAGAATTTTTTAACATGTTAGGGATTTCTGAGATTGCCTGTTTATAGGCAACCTGGAGTTCGGCAAGTTTGATGACGATGGTTGTATCACTTTCATTCTGCACCTTACCCTGTTGGCAAATTCCTGATAAGGAACAGGCCATCAGTGCCACAGTAATAAATAAACACCAGGTATTTTTTAGCAACACACTATTTTCTTTTATTTAACTGTAAGATAGTATCTAAATGTTTCAGAATATACCCCTTTTAAAGAAAGTTCAACATTCCCGGTAGCATCATAATGAAATATCCCACTGAACCCTAAATCGCCATTCATTAGCTAAAAATCAAATCAAAAAATCTTGTGATTATTATTCTAATCATAACCTTGGCAAAGTTTCTCAGCAATCAAAAAGATCGATTATGACCAAACGATTTTGCAATCCCAATTCCAAGAGTCCAGGTATCATAGGCATTCCATCTAAAGTCATAGCTAAAGCTACCCAGAACTTCCCACCCTTTCGGCAGTTCTTCACTGAATTCAGCACCCACTCGCGTAAGAACAAAATTTTCTTCCCTTTCAAATTCGCCTCCCGCACCTAATAAAAAATTCCAATGTCGATTGGCTTTGTATATTCCCATAATGGCCGGGGCAATTGGATAACTTCGTTCAAGCTCCTCGCCATCACCTAAGTTTTTCTCAACTTTAAATTTCTCAATTGTAAGGTCAGTGTGTAACCCCACTGCCCACTTCGGATGAAAATTGTAGGAATAATCTATACCCCAGGCGGGTAATGAAAGCATGCCTTTTTTTCCGTTTTCGTCAATTCCTTCAAACACGTGTGCATGACTAAGCACCAACGCAAGTTGATGATGGGAACGGAATGATTCCTCGTTTGCTTCTTGTGCACAGGCAACTGTGTTTAAAAGTGTGCTAATTATTACTAAACAAAATCCCTGGCGATTATTTTTCTTCATATTAAAATAGATTTGTTAACCTAACCATTCTCAACAATCGGATCCTACACTAAAATTAGTCGGGCATCGTCCACAATTCAACATCCTTCTGCCCTTTTCGAAGTACTAAGAAAATCGAATTGTTCAGCAAAAACAACAAAGTATTTCAACTATATAGCCAGGCAAAACAATTAAATGCAATTCATTCAGTACCTTTATCCACTTATCATTATTTCATTATGATTATACGCTTGTCCCCCCTGCTCTTTTCGTTTATTTTTTTTACATGCACTCAAAAAGCTGTTGATGAAACTACGCAGCCTAAACAGAACGAACCTGTAGTAAAACAACACGGCATGGTTTGGATTCCCGGTGGGGATTTTAATATGGGCGCCAAGACACAAAGCAGCACAGGCAATGCTCAACCCTTTCACACGGTAATGGTTGCCGGTTTTTGGATGGATGAAACTGAGGTGACCAACGATCAGTTTGCAGCGTTTGTAAAAGCCACCAATTATAAAACACTTGCCGAGAAACCTGTTGATTGGGAAGAATTGAAAAAGGTGGTTCCTGCCGGAACACCACGGCCACCCGATGAAGCGCTGCAACCCGGTGCGCTTGTATTTACTCCTCCAAATGAAGCGGTGATGTTAAATGATTATACGCAATGGTGGGCTTGGACAGTTGGTGCCGACTGGCAACATCCGCAGGGGCCGGGCAGTTCTATTGAAGGAAAAGGAAATCATCCTGTTGTTCAAATTGCATACGAAGATGCAGTGGCCTATGCAACCTGGGCCGGCAAGCGTTTGCCTACTGAAGCAGAATATGAATTTGCTGCGCGTGGTGGCCTTCAACAAAAAGAGTTTGCCTGGGGCGATGAATTAAATCCGCAAGGAAAATATTTAGCCAATTATTTTCAGGGCGCTTTCCCCTATCGCAATACAACAGACGATGGCTTTGCAAGAACAGCCCCGGTAAAATCATTTCCGCCCAATCCGTATGGCCTTTTCGATATTACAGGTAATGTTTGGGAGCTTTGCAG
>CAZNRJ010000192.1:0-253 GCA_964574945.1 uncultured Ohtaekwangia sp.
CACAATGCTGTATGCAAACAGCAAAAGCAGAATTTTTATTTGTGTTGTTTTTGACATTTGGAGTTTGCAAAAGTATATATAATTCTTTATACCTGATTTATGCTTATTGGTTCCATTCTCTTAACTGGATTCAATTAAGGCTTAAAAAATTAAATGAGTAGCTATTCTCATGATGTTTTTGTGCAAAAATTGCAATGGTTATTAGAGTCCGTTTAAAATTTTGTTCCGAAGCTTCGGGATACTACTAGCCAGT
>CAZNRJ010000192.1:263-7311 GCA_964574945.1 uncultured Ohtaekwangia sp.
AGGTACAGGAAATTCGCTTGTATAAATTCTCTGCGAAACTCTGTGACTTCTTTGCGGCTCTCTGTGAAATAGCTATTGCACAACTAAGCGAAGCGTTCTCACTGACCAAAGGGAAGTAACTAAAGCTCCACAGAGGTTTCACAGAGGAACACAAAGAATTTATAGTATTTCTAAAAATAAAATTTTAAACAGGCTCTCAGTTTGGGTTGGGATATTGATATTATTTGTGATAAATCTATAAATGCCTTTTAACCTCATTAAAATGGTTTGAAAAAGAAAAAAATTACACAGGCGTAATTCATAGTACTCTACAATATTTTCTTAAACTTTCTAATAAGCCAATTTTAAAGTCTTTTAGTATCTATTGTAAGTTCGCTAACAGGAGTTAGCGAAAACGATTTCATGGCTCCACATTGAGCCTTCAATAATTTGGTGAAGCGTTTCTAAATCTGAAATGTGTTCCTGCAAATCCTGTAACTAAAGCTGAGTTGTTCATCATTACCCGCAAACTTTGTCATCCTGGCAATAACAATTGTATTCCAAAGAAAAAATGATAATCACAAAATATCCAAGCCGTCTAATCATAGTTATTAATTCTAGTAGACATGATTATCATAGTCGTACGCTTACTTCAAGGTTAGAGTCCTTGCTTCAGCCTCCACAAGTAATAGAAAAAGGCTGCGAATCACAGCCTTCTTTTTTCATCTCATCAAAAAAATTTCTAAGCAAAGCGCTTAGCCACTTCACTCCAGTTTACCACGTTCCAAAAAGCAGCGCAATAATCCGGTCTGCGGTTTTGATAATTCAAATAGTAAGCATGTTCCCAAACATCCAACCCCAAAAGCGGTGTTCCTTTAATTTCGGCAACATCCATTAACGGGTTATCCTGGTTGGGGGTTGATGTAATGGCCAGCTTGCCGGATGCATCTTTAATTAACCAGGCCCAGCCAGAACCAAAACGCCCGGCTGCAGCGGCATTAAATTTTGTTTTAAATTCATCAAACGTTCCGAAGGCAGCATTAATCGCATCTGCTAAAGCGCCTGTTGGTGCACCACCGGCATTTGCGGCCATGCTTGTCCAGAACAACGAGTGATTATAATGCCCGCCTCCATTGTTGCGAACAGCAGCCGGGTACTTGGAAATATTCTTGCATATCTCTTCAATGCTGAGATTTTCCTCCGGCTTACCGGCTACAGCATTATTCAAATTAGTAACGTATGCGTTGTGGTGTTTGCCATGGTGAATCTCCATTGTGCGGGCATCGATATGTGGCTCCAATGCATTGAATGCGTAAGGAAGCGCTGGAAGTGTAAAGGCCATAATTATTAATTTTGTTTAGTTTATAAAGAGAACAAATATACACATACAACCCACGCCCAGCCCGAAAAGTTTGTGTAATATGGGTATTTCAAGAGGGTATATTAAATCTTTCGTGCTTTAAATCCTTCTTTGGTTAATATAGCGAGTACTTTATCGCGCACATCGCCTTGAATGAGGATCTCACCATTTTTGGCAGAACCGCCCACACCGCATTTGGTCTTCAATAATTTGGTGAGTGTTTCTAAATCGGAATGTGTTCCTACAAATCCTGTAACCAACGTTACCTGCTTACCGGCCCGGCCCGAATTGTCCATCATTACCCGCAAACTTTGTTTTGCAGGCGCCAGTGTTTCTGCTTCTTCATGTTGCTTGTGGTTGTAATTGAATTCTTCACTGGTAGAATACACCACACCTTCCCTCAATTTCCAATTATTTTTTTTGCTCATCAGGTTTAAAAATTATGAATTTTCAGAAAGAAGAAACTTAACAGCACCAGGAAAAAATTAACCACTCCTAAATTAAATCTAAACTCGGTGCCCTTCCAGTAAAACGTACCCAACAAGGAAGTGATCAGCAAAACCAACGGGATAAATGAAAAATTTCCATAAATGGATAACAAAACTTTGGTCTTAAAATGGGTTCGCTCATTTTCCAAAATCATGGGCACCGAAAAAATCTTTGAGCTGTATATGGTAATGGATGATCCCTGCCGGAACTCAAGGGCAGTTTGCGGATTGAGAGTCATTGTTTCACCGTCTTCCAGTCGCAACTGAACCGACCGGTCACGCAATTCACGTTTCAATTCTAAGTTTACCACTTCACGCTTTACTTTCTCGGGGGGCAATGTGTAATCAGCAATTAATACAGCCGAGAACAAAAGGGCGATTCGCGAAGCCATGAGTGCGTAGGTCAGGTTCGCCTGCATAAACTCCAGAATCTCTTTCTTCCGGGAGGTGGGTGAATATGAACCCGGTGGCCTGGGCCGGTAGCGTGGGTCGCGATGGGGTTTTGAATCCGTTAGCCCAAGCAATAACCGATCGTATTGAAATTTTTGTTGCGGATCGCTTAAAATCCCGTACGCCTCATTGATCTCAATAAAAATTGCGGCTGCTTCCTTAGAAGGATTTTTATCGGGATGGAATTGTAAGGCCAGTTTTCGATAGGCATGCTTTATTTCATTCTCATGTGCATTTGTTGTAAGCCTCAATATGAAATAGTAATTCTTCAAAGAATTGCCTTTAGACCTATAAAGTTAAAAAAAAATAGCCTCCCGAAATCCTGGAGGCTAAGTGTGTTTGTTTAGGTGTTTAGGTGTCAGACACTTTAGAAGTGTCTGACACCTGGGCCTGGTGGCTTCTACCGTTTAACAACAAAAGTGAGTACGGGCCGCTTCGCATTCTTTACAACATCCTCAGCAATACTGCCCGCTATTACATGCGCAAACCCTGTCCGTCCGTGCGTAGCCATGGCAATCAAATCTGCATCGATGCTCTCCGCGAAATGGACAATTCCGTCTTCTTCCGTAAGATCGTTGAAGATGTTTATCGTATAGTTCTTTAATCCTAATTTTTTCGCAAATTTTTCCATATACCCTTTCACAACCAAATCCCGCTGAAAATCACCGGGCGTATTGATGCGAACCAAGTGGACTTTTGAATTATATAATCCTTGTGTCGTCTTAATCATACGCGAAAAAATCTCTTCATCCTTGTGCATGGCGGTGGCGTACACAATATTTTTGAAATTAACTTTTGACGGCTTTTTATGGATGCTTAACACGGGGCATTTTGCATGACGGACTACGCGCTCGGTATTACTGCCAATTACCATTTCTTCCAACTTGGTTTTACCTGCTGTGCCCATCACAACCAAATCAACCTTTTGTTCTGTAATGATTGTACGCATGCCATGAAAAGCATTTCCCAAACGTAACAGCCCATTTACTTTTACGGCTGAAAAACGTGGGTCAATCACAAGTTTTTCCAATTGCGCCTTTGATTTCTCCAAAAGCTTAACGGTAAATAACCTGTCCTCCCAATTTACAGAAGTACGCCATTCCCCCGTAATGGAAAATGAATCGGGGCTTGCTTCTTCAACAACGTGCAATACGGTAATTTCAGCATTTGCCTTTTTGGCTATCTCTACAGCAACTTCAAGCGCAGAGACGGAAATCTTGGAAAAATCAGTTGGGACGAGTATTTTTTTCATTAGTTGAGAGTTTACGGTTGTTCCTTAGTAATCAAGTTAAAAGTACAGAATCCGACTCGAATTTTAAAACTTGCCGAATACAAATTGTGGACAATTCGGTTGATAAGTTGTTTAATTCTTTTGGTCAATATTCTTTGCAGGAATATATCTGTCAACTACTTTCACATCACTAAGTTGATTTTTTACCCGGGTGATTAACCCGCACCGAAAAACAAAAGTTATTTTCTACGGAAGGTAATTACAAAAAAGCGGAGTGGGTTGGTATTGCCAACGTTGAACTTTCTTAGGAAAGTATGGCAGGGCAAGAAGCGGAGGTCAGTTATTGTGAGATGATTGAAGTACGTTTTGCAAGAGTAAAAAGCAGTTTAGCGTTGTGCCGCATCTACGGCTGTAGCATTACAAGACGGGGAAAGTCAAGCAATTGATCTTTCCCCGTTTTATTTTATTCGCCTGCCAAAATATCAGTCCGTTCTTTATTTTTTGAAATGTGTAATGATTTTTGCGCCCTTGCCTTAATCAACTCAACGTAAGCATCACCATCTTCCGGTTCTTCGGTAGAAGAAAACAATAGCACTCCATCTTCCGGGTTGGGTACCTGGTGAATCTCGGCTACATCAATGAATCTCCATTCCACTTTTTCTTCGCTGTTATTCAGGAAGCAACGTTGTTCCAGCCAGCCAATAACCGTTGCCTTTTCATAGGCCCAATTAACTTCATCGGCACGTATCAATCGCACCTGCTCATCAAACTGGGGAGTGTGGGTTCCGTTACCGCTCAGCACTTGAAAAACTAATTTTACGAGATACCAGTTCATATTTCGAATTATAGCTTATAACCCTTTTTTGATAATGTCCATAGTCGATAGTCCATTATAAACCATCGACTATGGACTATCGACTAATTGTAACTCTTAATATCAACCCCCCCGAACATAACAAATCCCGTTAGGATCAATTTCTTGTTTGAGCTATACGCCTGCGGAGCATTGCGCTTGTCATCCACCCCACCCAATATGGCTGTTACATCCGATTTCAATTCCCAGTTTGAAGGGATCACTAACTTTACACCGCCAAAGAGCTGAACAATATCAATCACCACAGTGCCATTGATGTCCGCTTGCGATAAATCAATATCCGCACCGCCAAACACGCAGGTTGTTTCACCGCCTTTAAAGTTTTTGGAAAACACTTTCCGTTTGTTTCCACCAAATATTGTTGTGAGATCAAAATAATCTTCACCGCCATCGTCTGATGTGATTACACCATCACCCCAGCGCGCCTTTTTGGCTTCGCGCGAAGTTGAACCCATCAATGATCTGGCCACGATAAATGTACCAACGATAATTATTCCAATTGGAGGTGCCAATCTATCTAAGTCAAATGGAAACCCAGGAATATTGTCGATTAGAAAGTATGAGCCTACCAAAATCATGACTAACCAACCTATTCCCTGAAAATTTTTCTTGATGCCTATTGCTATTCCAAGGATGACTAAGAAAGTCCATCCTGAAAAAAGCCATCGCGGATAAAATAAAATATCCAATTGCTTAAGTAATAAAAATCCACCGATGATCAGGATGATGGCGCCTACCCAGAAGCTGCTGCTCATCTTTTTGTTGTCGTTGCTCATAAATGCGTTGTGTTTGTTTACCCAAAGTAACGGGGTAAATACCAGCGAAATGAGAAGGAATAGGCTATCCACCACCAAAAGTCGGTGAAACCGGAGTTTTACATGGGTGAAATAGGAAAGTGGTTGTTAACCGCAAAAGACACAAAGGCGCAAACATCATTCGCTCCTTATAATCTAAAGAATGATAAACTTGTTCTTAGGCTTTGCGACCTCGCGACTTAGCGTTTAAGAATTCGCTCTTTAATTCGAAAAGACTTTGATGATGTCGTTCGAAAAAGCAAATACCATGATCACCAGCAGTATGGCCATCCCTACTTTGATCGAATTCTCGAAGAATTTTTCGGAAGGTTCGCGACCACTGATCATTTCGTACAGCAAGAAAATTACATAACCTCCATCAAGCGCAGGGATAGGCAGCAGATTCATAAATGCCAGCACCATAGAAAGCAATCCCGTCATTTGCCAAAAGCGTTCCCAGTCCCACTTTCCGCCATACGCTTGTGCAATACCAATCGGGCTGGAAATCGATTTACGCAGTGAAAGTTCTCCTGAGAAAATTTTTCGGAATGCTTTGATCTGAACGATGATTACATCAAATGCACGGCCCGGGCCTAACAGCACGGACTGACCGAATGAATAGTCCACCGTGGCCTGACCCTCGATCGGGACAATTGCCATTGGAATGGCGAAACCAATTCCCTCGGCACCTTTAAAATATTCTGTATAGTGAAGAACCTGCCCGCCACGCTTAACACCAAATTGAAGCGAATCTCCGGAGAAACTGGTAAGAGCGGCTCTCAATTCATCGTAGTAGGTTATCGGGTTATTTTGAACTTCTACAATCCGGTCTCCTTTTTGAAGACCAATCCGCGCGGCAATTGTATTGGGTGTTACCTCATCAATCACAGGCAATCTTCTCGGAATTACAAACCGGAGAATTGCACCTTTTTTGTCAAACTGTTCAATGAAATCGGTAGGGATCGGAATCTCCACTTCCTGACCATCGCGCAAAACGGTATATGCTGAGTTGTGCGACAACAATACATCCGGCTTGGCTACATCATCAAAATATTTTACCTCCTTGCCATTTATCTTAACGAATTGATCGCCTGTTTTAATTCCAATTTGCTCGGCAAGTTCCATAGCCTGCACTCCGCCATGCTTATTCACATAGTCGTTGAGAATATATTGGTCGCCCAACCAATAGGTCATCCCAATAAAAATGATGATACCTACAATCACGTTTACAATAATTCCGCCCAACATCACAATCAAACGCTGCCATGCCGGCTTGGCACGGAACTCCCAGGGCTGGGGCGCAGCTTTCAGTTGCTCCTTATCCATGCTCTCATCCACCATGCCGGCAATTTTTACATAACCGCCTAACGGGAACCAGCCAATACCAAATTCAGTATCTCCTTTCTTATATTTCAATAAAGAAAAGTTGAGCACATTGGCCATCGGGAACAGAAAGTCGAAGAAGAGATAAAACTTCTCCACCCGTATATTAAACATGCGGGCCGTTATGTAATGGCCCCACTCGTGTACCGCTATTAAAATCGAAAGGCTCAGCAACAGCTGGGCCGTCATAATCATTCCTTCCATCAGTTAATCAGTTCTTTTGCTTTAATTCTTGTCTCCTTATCTGTATTCACATAGTCCTCAAGGGCAGGGCTTGTGATGTAATCCATTTTAGCCAAACATTGTTCCACGATATCGGACATCTGCAGAAATCCAACCCGATCTTTCAAAAACTCCTCCACAGCCACCTCATTAGCCGCATTTAGCACACAGGGCATGTTTCCGCCCCGGCTCAATGCCTCAAATGCGAGCGCAAGATTACGAAAAGTTTCCGTATCGGGCTTCTCAAACGTGAGGGCAGGGTAATTG
>CAZNRJ010000193.1:0-7281 GCA_964574945.1 uncultured Ohtaekwangia sp.
TTGATGTGAACCGGAATTCCTCCATTTAATCTTATTGAGGGATCGTAAGAGTCATAGGCAGGATCAAACAAAATCACTTCATCCCCGGCATTCACGAATGCTGAGATAGTTGCAAACAAAGCTTCTGTTCCTCCGGCTGTGATGGTTACTTCTGTTTCAAAGTCGGTAGGCCGTTGGTAGGTTTTCATCACCACATCAGCAATTGCCTGGCGAAGCAAAGGAGCACCGGGCATGGGTGCATATTGATTATGCCCCGCTTTCATATTTTTATAAATAAGTTCAACCAACTGTTGCGAAACAGGAAAATCCGGAAACCCCTGCGAGAGGTTAATAGCGCCTTGCTCTGTCGCGAGCCGCGACATTACCGTGAAAATGGAAGTACCTACTTCGGGAAGACGGGATTGTATTAACATTTCAAAGTTTATCTTTATCCAGACCAGCCTGTTTCAAAATCCCGAAATAAGTACCCTTCGGTAAATCTTTATTTCCATGCACTGGAACAACGGTAATTTTCTTTGTAACGGTATTCTCGTAAATATGATGACTTCCTTTTGAACGCTTGAATTCAAATCCATTCCTTTTGAGGATTGAAATCAACTCTTTTGATGAGTAACTCAAGCTGTGGTGAGATTGAGAGAGTATTCTAACGTCTCACTGTCATCGGGAATTGGTTCTCCCTTTTCCTGAAGATGCTCAATGTAAACTTCAATAGCCTCCCGGGCCATGGAGATTGCATGATCAATATTGTCGCCATAGGTAATACAACCCGGAAGTGCCGGCACACTTGCCGTATAAGCTCCTTCGGGTTCTTTTGTAAGTAGAATTTTATAGGTCAGGCTCCTCATCTCTTTCAAACTTTTAACTAAAGATAAAGATTCATCTCTATCTTTTCAAGGGCGCAAGAATGCGGTAGTCCGTGTCAACAATCCCTTTGCTGATGTTGGTCAGCTTGCCTTTGATCATTCTCTTTTTAAGGGACGTCAGGTAATCAATAAACAATTTGCCCTCTATGTGATCATACTCATGCTGAATGATACGCGCCTGCATGCCGGCAAACTCTTCTTCATGAAGCGTCCAGTTTTCATCATAATACTTTATCCGGATTTTCTCATGACGGGATACTTCCTCACGCACATTAGGAATACTTAAACATCCTTCTTCGAACTCCCACGCTTTGCCTTCTTCATCCAGCATGACCGCATTTACAAACACTTTTTTAAATTCTGTTAGCGTAGGTTCATCATCCAGTGTAGTGCCATCCACCACAAACAGCCGGATGCTTTTTCCTATTTGCGGGGCAGCCAGCCCAATACCATGGGCGGCATGCATGGTTTCATACATATCGCTGATCAATTCTGTTAAATCAGTGCCTGCTTTTATATCTGCTGCACGCTTGCGCAACACAGCATCGCCATACATTACGATTGGATAAATCATGCCTCTAACCAGATTATAAACCACAAAGGTAAATATTATAGACAGGATATTTAATAACTTTAGCCAGCCTTTATGTAATTATTGACTCATGCGAATCATCATTCTGTATTTTTTACTTATTTCTTATCAGGTATCTGGTCAGACCCCTGCCGAAGATTTTCTTAAAAATCTCAAACCCTTGTGTGGCAATCGTTATGCGGGATGGGTGATTTTTCCTGAGGCGGATAAAAATCCATTTAAAGGTGAGCCTTTGACTATCAATTTTTCACATTGCGCTGATAAAGAAGTGCGAATTCCCTTTCAGGTAGGCAACGATCAATCGCGCACCTGGGTCATCACATTTGATGAACACGGCTTATTGCTAAAGCATGATCACCGCCATGCCGATGGAACCCCGGATGAAATAACTCAATATGGCGGGTATGCAATAAAACCCGGAAGTTCCTTTCAACAATCTTTTCCTGCTGATGAATATACAGCGAAACTTATTCCTGCTGCTGCTACCAACGAATGGACGCTGATCATAGAGCCTGATAAAAAAATATTGAGTTACATTTTAAAGCGCGATGGCCAATTACGATTTCAAGCCGATTTTGACTTAAGTAGCACAATAAAACCTTAGACCTTTTCCATAAAAGATTGTAAAATCAAAACAGCGCTTATTTTATCTACATTTCCTTTCACCTGCCGATCTTTCTTTTTCATTCCGCCATCAATCATAGCCCGCTGGGCAATAGAGCTTGTGAACCGCTCATCAATAGTTTGAATAGGTACGGATGGAAATGCGGTTTTAAATAATTCTATAAATTTTCTCACTGCAGGAGCCGTTGCAGAATCTGTATTGTTCAGTTGACGCGGCATACCAATCACTACTTCATCTACAACCTCTTTCTGAAAATATTTTTTCAGGTAATCTATTAACCCGGTAGTTTCAACGGTATCAAGCGCAGTGGCAATAATCCGAAGCGGATCGGTAACAGCCAGGCCTGTGCGTTTCATTCCATAATCAACTGCGAGAATTCTGCCCATGTGGGATTTAGAAAAAGAAGATCAATTTAGCTTAGAGCGCTCAAAAAATTTCTTCTTTACTTCGTTTTCAAGAGCCATCGCTTTGGGGAAAAGGATTTCGTTTTCCACACGTGCATGTACCTGCAAACTTTTTTCAAACTGGATTAGCTCAGCATAAATAACTTTCACGTGCAACGGGGCATCCGGTATCAACAAATAATCCTTGGTTATTTTTCGAATGCCCTCCATCTCATCATCATGTGCCTCGTGTTCAATGGCGCATTTTTGCAATGAATTTTTTTCCATCTGATGATACAGCCTGGTGGGGTTAAATTTGCCATAAGCTGCGCGTTCAAGCATTTGAATGTACTTGAACAAGGTATCTTCTTCTTCGTAGATGTGGTGAATAAAATCCTCCAGAAAGAGAGGAAATAAAATTTTCAAATCCCGTTCAACGGCATTATACGCTTCGTGATTGGCCTTAAAACTCTCAACCAATCGCCCGATGTAAGGCAATTTTTGCTTGACAAATAAATAGTGTGAGTGCTTTAAATATTCAATGATCAAATCAATCGGGTAACTTACCAACGGCAAGTCCGACTCTTTGAAATTTTCTCCGGGAGATTCCAGCTCACGAACCACCGTATCGACACTCAACCCCTTTTCCAGGCAAACTTGCTCCAGGGTTTCCTCCGGATATTCATAAAATTTAATGCCGAAATAATACAGTACATGGGCCCGAATGCTCTCCTGATCCACCAACTCTGCTATTCTTCTGTGTTTTAGGGCAACTTTTTCCATCGATTGGGTAAATATACTAAACTCATTTTTAGCTAAAATCTAACCTTAACAATTAATTTGGCGTTCCGTTAGAGAACTAATATTGTAACGAAATAGTATGGAGGAGCAGAAGAATTCATCGTATCAGATCAGTTTACCCTTGATTTTGTGTATTGGCCTTGCCGCAGGAGTGTTGATTGGAGCCAGCCTGACCAATAAAAGCGGATCTGAGGACATCAGCAATGATGTTCAAAAATTCAGGGAGGTGTTGAGTTTAGTGAAAAACGAATATGTGGATGAAGCCGAAACCAGCGTGCTTGTGGAAGATGCCATCGGGCACATGCTGGGAAAATTAGACCCGCACTCTTCTTATATCTCAGCTAAGGACCAGGTAGCAGCCAATGAGGACTTACGTGGAAATTTTGAAGGCATTGGAATCGAATTCAATATTTTTCATGATACGCTGGTAGTAGTGGCTGCCCTTAGTGGTGGCCCATCCGAATCAGTCGGGCTTAAGTCGGGCGATAAAATTGTAAAGGTCGGTGATAAGGTTATTGCCGGAGTTGGTTTAACAACGCCCGAGGTTCCAAAAATTCTTAAAGGGCCAAAAGGCACAGAAGTAAAAATTGAAGTCGTACGCAACGGTTCTCAGGAGCCTATACTCTTTACCATCATTCGCGATAGGATACCTCAATTTTCAGTGGATGCCACGTATATGATTACTCCCGAGATCGGTTATATCAAAGTAAATCGCTTCAGTCAAACTACCCATCAGGAAGTTAAAGAGGCGATCGAAAAATTGAAAAAGGAAGGCATGACAAAGTTAGTGCTTGACTTACAAGGAAATCCTGGTGGGTATTTGGACCAGGCAGTAGGTATTGCCGATGAGTTTTTACAAAAAGGAGAAAGGATTGTATTCACAAAAGGCCAGGAGAAAAAATACGATGAAGATCATGGTGCCACTACTACGGGAGATTTTGAACGTGGCGAGCTGATTGTGCTGGTGAACGAAAGCAGTGCATCAGCCTCCGAAATTGTAGCGGGTGCGCTGCAAGACAATGATCGGGCGTTAATTGTAGGAAGAAGGTCGTATGGAAAGGGCTTAGTGCAACGTCCGTTCCGATTGAATGATGGATCAGAATTAAGACTTACCATTTCGCGATATTACACACCAAGCGGTCGTTCTATCCAAAAACCGTACGATGATTTAGATGAATACGATAAAGATATTTCAAAACGGTATAAGCATGGTGAATTCTTCTCGGCAGATAGCATCCATTTTAATGACTCCTTGAAATTTGAAACTGCAAACGGACGCTCTGTGTATGGAGGCGGTGGAATTATGCCTGATTATTTCGTTCCGCTCGATACCACAAACACAAGCAAGTATTTCAACCGGCTTTTTAATGCCAACGTACTGCGCGAATATGCTTTTACCTTTGCCGAACAAAACCAGGCACAACTAAAAGAAAAAGGATACAAGGCATACGTTCAGAACTTTGAAGTGAACGATGCCATGTTAAGCCGGGTAGTGGTAATGGGCATTAAAAATAAAATTGATCCACAGCCAAAAGATTTAGAAAAAAATAAACGCTTATTTCAAATCTATTTGAAAGCCGAAATCGCCCGCAATGTATGGGATAACAAAAGCTTCTATCCTATTATAAACGAAACCAACGAAGCGTTGCAGCAAGCTATCAAATTATTTGATAGAATACCTGAATTGAACCGGGGTAAGATGTAATTGAAGGTACGAATTGGAAAATTACGAAGTACAATTGCCACTAAGCTTTAGAAATGAGTTGCATTTCTAATTCTCTTTAGGACAATGTATTTGCACTAATGGTGAATCCCTAACTGCATAAATTTTCCTAACTTTCGAGTATAAATCTTCTACCATGTACTACCATCGACTTGGAAACATTCCGCATAAGCGCCACACACAATTCAGGCAACCTGATGGTAGTTTGTATAAAGAAGAATTAGTGAGCTCTGAAGGATTTTCGGGGATTTATTCCAACCTCTATCACATCAATGCGCCCACGCGAATCAAAGCAGTAAAAGATCCGGTAAAATATGGTCCGAAAATAATTCAGGATTATGCGTTGCGTCAAACGCACCTGAATACTTCTAAGGTTACACATACAGGCGATGATTATTTAACTGCCCGTAAAGTTCTTTTGGCAAATGCTGATTGCTCTATCTCCATCTGTTCGCCCACGCAGCGCAAGATGGATTACTTCTACAAAAATGCGGAAGGTGACGAGGTACTTTATGTACATGATGGGAAAGGTGTGTTGATTTCGCAATTCGGAAAGCTTGAAATAAAGCAGGGCGATTATGTAGTAATACCGCGCACGGTAATTTATAAACTTGAATTTGAAGAAGGCCCCTTGCGCTTGTTGATTATTGAATCGGCCTCACCCGTTGAAACTGTAAAACGTTACAGAAATCAACTGGGTCAGTTAGGCGAACATTCACCTTATTGCGAACGTGACATTCGTCCACCCAATGAACTAATTACAGATACAAGTAAGGGTGAGTTTTTAATGAAGATTAAAAAACAAGGCTACCTGCATCAGTATGTGTATGATTACAGTCCGTTGGACTTAGTTGGGTGGGATGGGTTTTTATGGCCATACGCATTTTCGATTCACGACTTTGAACCTATAACAGGTCGTATCCATCAACCACCACCCGTGCATCAAACCTTTCAGGCACATAATTTTGTGATCTGTTCATTTGTGCCACGCTTGTTCGACTATCATCCGCTTTCCATACCTGCGCCTTATAATCACAGCAATATTGATAGCGATGAAGTGTTGTATTATGCCGAAGGAAATTTTATGAGCCGCAGGGGCATTGAGCGCGGGTCATTTACGCTGCATCCGGGTGGATTGCCGCACGGACCACATCCGGGCACGGTTGAAAAAAGTATTGGTGCAAAAGAAACTCATGAGCTGGCAGTAATGGTTGATACCTTCAGACCGTTATACCTTACGGAAGATTCATTACAATTTTTAGATAAGAACTATCCAATGAGTTGGACGGATAATACCGAAGGAGGATTTAATGAGATTAATACTCCTTAACTTTATAAAAGTTCAAAACTTCTTAAATCACAAGTATGAGCACTACACAAATACAAAAGAAACTTCAAGCTGTTATTGAAAACGGTGACTCTCGACTTTTAAAGATGCTTTATGCTGTTGCCAGGGAATATAACGAAGAAAACTTAACACTACCTGGTAAACCTATGTCTGTAAAGACATTACAGACAAGAGTAAACGCAGCCAAAAGGAGAATCCATTCCGGTCAGTTTACCACTCAGGCTGAACTTGATAAGGAATTGAAATCGTGGTGAAACTCAGGAAAATAATTTGGGATGATGAAGCTAAGAAATCACTTCGCAGCATCTATGAATATATAAAAATTAAAGAATCTATATCAATTGCTTTGCGTGTTAGAAATGAACTTATCAGAGAGGTTAAATCCTTGCCTAAATTCCCGGAAAAATTTGCGCAAGAGCCTTACTTTACGCGTGATTCTGGTAACATAAGATTCAAAGTTATCTGGAGTTATAAGATTATATACGAGATTACAGATCGTCACATTTTAATATTAGATATTTTTCATACGAGTAGAAATCCATCTGAAATCGAAACTGAAGACTAAAGTTTGTATTATGAAAACTCTTTTAACAGGTTGCTTACTCGCTTTAAACATTTTGTCATCAGCCCAACCCGACATTACCGGAGCCTGGCAAGCCGGCACCGATGAAAACCGAATGGTGATGATTGTGGCCGACAAGTTTTACTCTGTTGCCGTTTACAATCTGAAAGACAAAAATTACACCAGTACTTATGGCGGTACCTATCGCCTTGAAAAGGGTGAATTCATTTTTGTAAACGAGTTCAATACTTTAAACAAAGAAGACATAGGTGTGGAAGGTCGGACAGCTTTTCAATTATCCGGTAATAATCTCAAGCTTGGTTCAGGTAAAATTGTCTGGGATTTCAAAAAGCTTGATGATGGAAAGCCTGGAGCGTTGAGCGG
>CAZNRJ010000194.1:0-3220 GCA_964574945.1 uncultured Ohtaekwangia sp.
GGCATCTGTATTAAATCAGGCAGGGATGAAGAAGGAAGAAAGCGTGGAGTCCCTACCGAAGATGTAATCATTCGTGGTTGCACCGTATTTCATGGCCATGGCGGATTTGTGGTGGGTAGCGAAATGAGTGGCGGTGCCAGGAATATTTTTGTTGACAACTGCAATTTTTTAGGTACAGATATAGGTATTCGGTTTAAAACAACCCGCGGTCGTGGTGGGGTGGTTGAGAAAATATACATGACCAACATCCGCATGAATAATATTGGGGGCGCGGCCATTCTGTTTGATATGTACTACATGGGCAAAGATCCTTTGTCTATGTTTTCAGGTGAGGGCGAACCCGTAATGGAAAACCTTTCGGTAAATGAAACAACACCTCAATTCCGCGACTTGCATATAAATGGAGTGGTTTGCCAGGGTGCAGAGACAGCCATTATGGTAAGGGGCTTGCCTGAAATGAATATCAAAGACATTACCATCGAAAATGTATCCATTCAAAGCAAGAAAGGCCTTGTTTGTATTGAGGGAAGCAACATCACATTAAAGAATGCCATACTTCATTGCGAGGAAAAAAATATTGTAACGCTTCATAATAGCAAGGGTATTGTTCTTGATCACGTGGAATTTAATCCATCGGATTTATTTATGAAGGTTAGTGGCGTTAATTCAAAAGATATTCAGTTGATCAATACCGATCTCAGGAATGCGAAGAAAGATATTGAACTGAACGCCAATATTTCCGATAAGAAGATTGTAACTAAGAAATGAAAGCATTGAAGAAAATAAACTACTACTCATTCTTACTAATGGTTGGAATGATTGCCGCTTGTACACAAAAGGAAGGTCAGGGGATCAGCAATGAATTTCCGGAAACTTTTTCGGTGGAAGTAACAAATCCAATAGATGCCGAACGTGAAAATGTGTGTGTGTTTATTTCAGCAGCTTCTATACTTGAACAAACTCCGGCATTTAATCAACAAGCGTTTGTTGTGTTGGATGGCGATGTTGAAGTGCCTTCTCAATTTAATTTACACGATGAGGATTACAACGGCATTGTTGTAGTGCTGGATAAACTTGCAGCAAACGAATCGAAACAATTGCATATACGGTTTGCGAAAACGGGCTCCATCAGCAGGACATATACCAAGAGAACGCAGGCTGAGTTGTCGCACAAAACCGGTGGTCGTTTTGAAAACCGTGAATACATAGGCGGTGAATTCAAGAATGTTGATTTTCTGCGCGTGCCCCCTGAGCATAAAGACCATTCGTGGTTTATTCGGTATGAAGGTCCGGGGTGGGAATCGGACAAAGTAGGATACAGGTTTTACCTCGATCAGCGAAATGCAACCGATGTGTTTGGAAAAGTAACACCGGATATGGTTTTGCAAAATGTGGGCTTAGATGGTTTTGATTCTTACCATGAAAAGCAAGCGTGGGGTATGGATGTGATGAAAGTGGGAAAATCGTTGGGAGTTGGATCCATTGGTTCATTTAATAATGGCAAAGTTGAACGGGTGGAAAAAACAGACAGTGTGGATTGCCGGATTGTTGAAAATGGAAATGAATACTCCTCCATTCTTACTAACTATTATGGATGGAATGTTGGCGGCAAAAAGTATGATGTTAAATCGCGTATCTCCATTCATGCGGGCACCCGCTTATCCCGTCAACAATTAACCCTCACCAACCAACCCGATAACATTTGTACCGGAATTGTAAAGGATAAGAATTCAGTTGTGATTTCAAGTAATGGTGGCAGCAACAGTTGGGCGTACTTAGCCACGTACGGAAAGCAAAGTTTAAATAATCCTGCTGATGAATTAGGACTTGCAGTGTTTTATAATCCTGCCCAGGCAATAGAACGTACGGAAGATGAATTCAGTCATGTAGTTACCCTTAAGCCTAACGAGGGCAAAGTCGAATATTATTTTACCGGAGCCTGGGTGTTAGAGCCCAATGGAATTAAAGATGAAACTCAATTCAGGGCATACCTGGATAAAGTTGCCAGGGAGTTGGCGAATCCTGTAAAAGTTTCAATAAAGAAATAGACGTGAAGCACTCATACAGCATAAGGCAACTATTTCTATCAACAGCAAGCATGCTTGTTGGTTTGTTGTGTATTAGCTCCTGCCAGGCAAAGACAGTTGAAGAAGTCCATTTCATTGTTCAGAGAAATTATAATCCCAGGCCTGTTTCCGAGAAAAATCAAATTGTATTAGAGTGGAGTGAGCTTAGCAGCAGGTTGAAGGGTGTTGCCGGAGTAAGCATTACCGAATTGAATTTTGGTAAACCGGTATCCGTGCAGTACATCGATTCGGATAAAGATGGAAAACCAAACCAGGTAGTGTTGGATTTTACGTTCAATTCCAACGAACCTGTTTTTTCTTTTGTGGCAACTAAATCGGCAGCGGCAAAAGTAACGGGTACTAATGTAATTGCGATGGACAGTCGTTTGTCTGTCACCTTCCTGACGGCTTCAGGTGAGGTTGTTGAAAAAAATAAAATCACAAACTGGCCCGATAAAATTATCAGCAGCACCATGCAATTTTATCCTGATCCGTATGATTTGCCTTTGTATGCTCCGCGCAGATGGAATTATGAGTATGGCTTTTTTCTAAACGCCATGTTTGTGCAATGGCAAACAACGCACAATCAAAAATACCTCGACTACATTATTCAATGGGTAGATCGCTTTGTTACGGATGCCGGTGAATTGAATCCCACCCAATACAAACCCCAGGAATATAAATTAGATGATATTCTTCCCGGAAGGCTTTTGATCTCACTCTATGAAGTGACCAAAAATGAAAAATATAAAAAAGCCGCAGCTCAGTTAGAACTTCAGTTACAAACTCAACCCCGCACCAAAGAAGGTGGCTATTGGCACAAGAAAATCTATCCTTATCAGATGTGGTTGGATGGAGTTTACATGGCCGATGTTTTCTCGGCACAGTATGCAACAGCATTCAATAAACCAGCGTTATTGGATGAAGCCATTCACCAGGTTAAACTTATTTCACAGTACACGACCGATCCTGCTACAGGATTATTATACCATGGCTGGGATGAATCATTCAATAAAGTTTGGGCGCATCCTGAAAAAGGAACCTCGCCAGAGTTCTGGGCACGCGCCATGGGTTGGTATGCGATGGCATTATCAGAATGTCTGGATTACATTCCTGAAAATCATCCCGACAGGAAAATAGTTATTGACCTGTTT
>CAZNRJ010000194.1:3230-7268 GCA_964574945.1 uncultured Ohtaekwangia sp.
TGTTTCAAAGAGTGTGTGCATCTGTAATTAAGTATCAGGATAAGAAATCAAATCTTTGGTATCAGGTAATTGATAAAGGAAATCAGCCTGGCAATTGGATTGAAACTTCGGGCTCGGCTATGTTTGGCTACGCTTTTGCCAAGGGACACCATCAGGGATTTTTAGATGCTACCTATTTTCAATCAGCTCAACGCGCGTTTGATTCGTTATTGGCCGATTACATTTATTTCGATGCGGATGGAAAATTGTATTTAGATCAAACTGTAAAAATCGGAACACTGAATCCAACCGGATCGAAAGGTGATTATGAGTATTATATCACCACCGAAAGAAGAATAAATGATTATAAAGGATTGGCGTCTTTATTACATCTCAGCCAAGCACTTCAACAGAACATCAAACCTTAAATGCTATGCGATCTCACAATACAAACATGAGTTTAACCAGCAATCGATTGATACAAACTTGTTTACACATTACTTATTAAAACCCATATTATAAAAACAATTAAATCCATAATGCCTATGATAATATCCATACACGCTAGAAAATGGACGATGTCAGTTTTGCTGACTTTCGTTGCATTGTTCGCAGCCACCGATGCTCTTCTCGCACAGACGAAAAGCGTAAGCGGAGTTGTGAAATCAGATGACGGTGCTACGCTGCCAGGTGTTTCCATTCTTGAAAAAGGAACAACTAATGGAACCACAACCGATGCAGATGGCAAGTTTACACTGATGGTTCAAAACGGAGCCGTACTTGCATTTTCATTTATCGGAATGCAGCCACAGGAAATTCCAGTGGGTAATCAGACTTCAATTAATCTAACTCTTGAATCTGATTTTACCCAACTTGACGAAGTAGTTGTAGTAGACTATGGATACGGAACGGTGAAAAAATCAGATATGACAGGTGCTGTTGCAACACTTAGTTCAAGAGAAATTGCCAAGATTCCGGTTTCAAGTGCAGCACAAGCTCTTACTGGTAGATTGCCAGGTGTAAACGTTCTTACAACAGATGGCTCACCCGATGCTGAGGTTGTGATTCGTGTTCGTGGTGGAGGATCCATTACACAAGATAACTCTCCACTTTATGTAGTGGATGGTTTTATTGTATCAAGTATTAGAGATATACCTCCTACGGATATAGAATCGGTAAACGTGCTAAAGGATGCTTCGGCCACTGCCATTTATGGTGCGCGTGCCGCAAACGGTGTTGTTGTGATATCTACCAAAAAACCTATAGCGGGTCAAACTACTGTTTCATACAGTGGCTTTGTTCAAATCAAAACCTTACCTAAGAACAGAAAGTATGAAGTGTTGTCTCCTTATGAATTTGTAATGGCAAACTACGAGTATGCTAAGTTGAGATCACAAAGTGATGTTGATAATTTCGAAAAGTACTTTGGTAAGTATGATGATTTGGAATTGTATCAAAGCAAAAAACCTACAGATTGGCAGGATGAACTTTTTGGAGATCCTAAATTATCACAGTATCACAATATCAACATTCGTGGAGGTACTGCAAAAACCAAATTAATGTTGAGTTTAACAAACAACACGGATGAAGGGTTAATGTTAAATTCTGGTTACGCGCGTAACGTAATCAACTTTAAAGTGGATCATGAACTTTTTAAAAATTTAGTCCTTGAAGCAGGAGCCAGAATTACCAATACCATTGTAGATGGTGCAGGTACATCAGGTAATGCACAGGTTAATATTAAAGATGCCGTGCAAACCAGGCCAGTGAATGGTCTTGCAGATGAACTTGATATCAACCTCACTCAGGTAGATACAGAAGATGATTATCAATCTTTTTTATTGAGTTTAATTAGCCCTACGGAACTTGCCGAGCAAGATTGGAGAAAGCGTACCACAAATGCCTATGTACTAAATGCTTCTATAAACTGGTCTATTATGGATAACCTGAAGTTTACCAGTATGCTTAATACGTCACAGACTTTTGATGAAAATTTGAGATACTACGGTCCACTTACCGGAGAGTCTTTTAACAATGGGGGCAGTTTACCTTTAGGTGAAAAATCAGAGACCAAAGATTTTTCATCACGCTGGTTCAATACGTTGCTATATCAGGTAAAAGGAATGGGACGTCATAGTTTGGCAGTTTTATTAGGTCAGGAAATATCTACCGATGGCGGTAAAACTGATTTTGTTCGTTCGGAGAATTTCAGGGAATCAATAACTCCAGAAGAACTATTTGCCAATATGCAGTTGGGAGTTGTTGATCAGTATAGAACGGGTAATAAAATCAATACCAACCGGTATTCATTTTTTGGTCGTGCCGATTATCATTGGAATGATAAATACTTAGCTACAGCAACATTTCGAACAGATGTGTCGAGCAGGTTTGCAGAAGGAAACCGTACCGGATATTTCCCAGCAGTTTCAGTAGGCTGGAAAATTTCCAACGAAGACTTTATGCAAGGAGCAAAGAAATTTGTGGATGAGTTGAAATTGCGTGCAAGTTATGGAACTACTGGTAACGACCGCGTGGATGCGGATGCCACTCAGTTCTTATTTGCACCGGCAACCGATCGTGGGCCAGGATGGGGCAACGCGACAAACGTATATTACACCCCCAACAGCAGCGTACTTTATAACCCATTAATTAAGTGGGAGACTACCATTGATCGGAATATTGGACTTGACTTTTCATTGTTGAACGGAAAGCTTGATGGAAGTTTAGACTTCTATCATAAAACAACCAGAGATTTATTATTCCAAACAGCTATTCCGTCTAATACCGGTTTTGCCTATCAGTGGGAAAATATTGGTAACACGTCTAACCGAGGAGTTGAATTAGGACTTAATTCGTACCTAATAGATAAGAACGACTTTACACTCTCGGCCAATTTCAATATTGGTGTTAACAGGGCCAAGATTGATGAGCTTGATGGTTCGGGTGAAAGATTTTATCAATCGGGCTGGGCTAGCACAGACCTAAATAATATAAACGACTTTTATATTAGAGTAGGTGGTACAATTGGTGATGTCTATGGTTATGTAACCGAAGGCTATTATACTGTAGACGACTTTGAAGGATATGATGATGTTACAGGGAAGTATACCCTTAAAGCAGGTGTTCCAAATTCAAGTACTACGGTTGGTAACACTAATATTCGTCCGGGTTTCTTAAAACTTTCGGATCTAAATGCTGATGGTATAATTAATGCAGACGATCGCCAGGTAATAGGAAATACACTTCCAAAATTTCAGGGAGGATTTGGTTTGAATGCGACCTATAAAGGAATTGATTTCTCTGCATTTTTTAATTACCAGTATGGTAACGATGTTTATAACACGGGTAAGATTCAATACAATCAGTACAGACGAGTTACCTATGGTAATATGCTGACTACGATGAATTCTGATAATCGGTTTACATACATTGATGTAGATGGTGCTTATACCGGAACGCCTGGCGAAATAGTTACTGATTTAACTCAGTTGGGTGAAATGAACGCAGATAAATCTATTTGGTCGCATAATAGTTATGGTATAGCAGGAGCAGTTATTCACTCCTGGGCTGTAGAAGATGGATCATTCATTCGATTGAATAATCTTTCTGTAGGATACTCCTTTCCACGGGCTTTGATTTCAAAAATTGGAATGACCCGGTTAAGAATATATGCCACTGGTAATAATCTCCACCTATGGACAAACTATTCCGGGTATGACCCTGAGGTAAGTACTACACGTAATGCGAGTCGGGCAATCACTCCGGGTGTTGACTATTCTGCGTTCCCACGAAGCAGGTCTTATACATTTGGACTTGATTTAACTTTTTAAGCAATTGATTTAAACTAAATCATATGAAATTAAGAAACACTTTAATTATACTATCGCTGCTGACTTTTTCAGCGTGTGATGATTTTCTTGAACCAAAATCCTTATCAACATTTGATACAAACTATGTATTCTCAAATGTGGAGGATGCTCGCAAAACCGTGAATGGTATCTATACTCATTTTAGTCAGGATGCATTTACATCAAGGCTATCCAACAACTTTACTGGAAA
>CAZNRJ010000195.1:0-7147 GCA_964574945.1 uncultured Ohtaekwangia sp.
CCCCAAAATTTGAGATGCGGTGTGAAAACGAGACATCATTGCCTCAAAAGGGTTTTCCTTATCAACAATAGGAGCTGGTTCTATGTATGCCATATAAAATTGAGTGTGAGTTTCAGTTCAGCAGAAATGCTTGAGTTCAATAAAAAGTTCTTTTTGGGCTTCTAAATCGGTTGCAAAGATATAGAAATTCGTTGTTCCCATACAGGTGTAAGGTAGAAATGTGTGATTTTAACAAGGGCTTAAATTAAGGCTTTTACCCGCGAAAGTTCAGCTATTTTCAATTGAACCATGTTAGCCAAATAACACCATTTTGTGATAAGATTGATGTTTTTAAACCCAACAGGTTCAACGGGCGATTATGGTGATAAATCCTGCTAATTCCGCTTTTTGTATCTTTAACTATTCTTAGCAACCAATATGGCTACAGCCGAAAAGAAAAAACTTTATTCACCTGCGGAATACCTAAAGTTGGAACGTGCAGCCGAACACAAAAGTGAATTTTATAATGGGGAGATTTTTGCCATGTCGGGAGCCTCAAGAGATCATAATGTGATTACAATTAATTTTGTTTCCCATTTAAGTAATAAGCTAAAAGGAACAAATTGCCGTCCTTTTTCGAATGATATGCGGATCCACATTCCGGCAAATTCGCTCTATACATATCCTGATGTTTTGGTGGTGTGCGGCAAGGAAGAATTTTTAGATGGAGAGTTTGATACCCTGATGAACCCCGTATTCTTAGCGGAAGTTCTTTCACCTTCTACAGTAGATTATGATAGCGGACGGAAATTTATGTTTTACCGGTCCATCCCCAGCTTAAAAGAATATTGGACGATTTCTTCCTATGAATACCGGCTTCAGAAATTTTTAAAGAATGAAAAAGACCAAAGCTGGGTGCTGAGCGAAACCACCGGCAAAGCCGGTCAGGTACAAATCTCCACGTTAAACATAATGGTTCCTCTAAAGGAACTGTATGATGGTGTTGAGATAAAATGACCTGGTTTTAAAAAAATCTCTAAAAAGGGATGAGATCAGGAGATTGACTCGGTTTTCATTTCTTCATAAACATCAAGATCAAAAATTTACAGGTTATGATTTTATCAAAATACAGTTATCTCCTTTTTATTTTTATTGGCGTTCTAATGTTCTTTATCAAAAGAAATTCAATTTTCGGATACAGGACAAAGTATTCTCTCAGGAATGATCTTAACTGGAAGTTAGCTAACAGAATTTCATCCACCTGTTTTTTGATATTTGGGTTAGTTCTATTTTGGATACATCACATAACAACCTCGCTTAACACTATTATGATCGCAGTTATTTCATTTCTATTATTAACAGTTGTAATAACTGAAGTAATACTTTACATTCTAAAGAGGCGGGGAGATTTAAAATAGATGCAGATTTGTACATTTGAATTCAAATCAAAAGATATTGTAATACTAGTTTCGAAACCGATAGATTTAAAAAATCTCTAAAAACGCAACGATAAAAGGGGACGAGATAAGCAGTCCATCAAAACGATCCAAAAAACCCCCATGGCCCGGAAGGCTATCTCCGGAGTCTTTGATTTCAATGCTTCGCTTTAACAGCGACTCTACCAAATCGCCAAACGTACCACCAATAATAATAATGATTCCAATCACCATCCACTGCCATGATTTTATGGTTGGCTCATGACCAATAGATGAAAAAAAGTAGGGTAAGCCGTATGCAAAAGCAAAAGCCAGCATCGCTCCTCCAATAAAACCTTCCCATGATTTTTTGGGCGAAATGCGTTCAAACAATTTTCGCTTGCCAAACAGGGTGCCGGCAAAGTAGGCGCCTGTATCGCTGGCCCATAAAATAAAAAGGCAGCCAAAAATTATTTGATAGTCATACACGTGATTTTCGAACGCTGCGATATTTAAAAGCATAAAAGGCACAGCCACATAAAAAATCCCCAGAAATGTATAAGCGATATTCGTGAAAGGTTTGCGCTCAAACTTTTTATAAAGCTTGATCATATACACACAGGATATAGTCGGGAAAACAAGAAAATAATACCGGTAAGAAATGTCACCCCGTTCGATAAAAAATGACAAACAGAAAATGGCTATGCCGCAAAGCGTGCCGAAGGTTTTTTGTGGCACGAGGCCATCCAGGCCGGAGAGCTTATAAAACTCGATAAGCGAAAAAAAGCAAATGATAAAGAACACAACAAAGTACGTCCATTCGCTAAACACGATACCAAACACAATGCCTGCAGCACCTAAAATAGCAGTGATAAGCCGTTGCGTAAGATTGCTGAATTTTGTGATGTCGGTCACGCAGTGGTTTGGTTTGTAGATTGGTGATATTTTTTAAAGTAGTAAAGCAATGCAATAACTAAAACTGTTGCTATCAGAACTGCCGACCAGGGCGCGGCCTCTGTCGATTCCATATCAATTGTGATAATTCCTTTCTGGGATAAGTATAGTAAAATTACCTGCGAACCATTATTAATAAAATGAGCCGCAATCGGGATGATTAAATTCCCCGACCATACATACAAGTATCCGAACAATGCTCCGAGCAATATCCTGGGTACAAATCCAAAAAATTGCACATGGAAAGCGCTAAAAAGAATGGCGGAGATCCAGATCGCAGCATGGTGATTTTTTGTCCATCTTAGAATTTGAGTTTGCAGTATTCCCCTGAACAGATACTCTTCGGCTACTCCGGCAACAATACCAATAACAAACAATGCTAATGCGAAATATCCAAAACTATCAAACTGAGTTAAGCTTTTCGTTAAAACCTCCATCTCTTCTTCTTTTTGCCGGGCCCACTCTTCAAATGATTTTAGAAAGCCTGGAAAATGAATGTTTTGGTTCCACTCAATTATTACAGACAGGCCAATGCTAAATGAAATGACGATAAATAATAAAGAGAGAATTGATATTGGGGTAACTCTTCTTTTGAAGAATGTACCGGGGCTTATCCTGCAAATTTTTGAATAAGCAATAAATGGAAAAACTAATAATCCAAAAGTAGAGGTAAAACCCTGTATGATTAAAAGATCGGTTTTACTGAACGATTGATTTGCTATTATCGTCAGCCCATTGCCAGATACGAGTGCCGCAACTAATAATCCTGCAAAAGTTCCAATAAACAACCCGACCACCATCCCGATGATTGATAGAGTTAAGACTTCCCAGACTGGCTTTTCTTTTATTTCCTCGGTCGTTCCCAATATGTTAATTTTGTGGCGCAAACAACGCAGTTTTAGCTTAATAATCAAATTTGGTACAAATAGGCAACATACAGCTTGGTGAGTTTCCGCTCTTATTGGCGCCCATGGAAGACGTGAGCGATCCGCCTTTCCGTGCCGTTTGCAAAGAAGGTGGTGCCGATTTGATGTACACCGAATTTATTTCTTCAGAAGGTCTCATTCGCGATGCGGCCAAGAGCCGACAAAAGCTTGATATTTTTGAGTATGAACGACCTATCGGTATTCAGCTTTTTGGAGGTGATATTGGCAACATGGTACAGTCGGCTGAGATTGCTACGGAAGTTGATCCTGACCTGATTGATATTAATTATGGCTGCCCGGTGAAAGCAGTTGCCTGTCGCGGTGCCGGTGCTGCATTGTTGCAAGACATCCCCAAGATGGTGCAGATGACGGCTGAGATTGTAAAAGCAACACATCTCCCGGTTACTGTAAAAACCCGTTTAGGGTGGGATGATAGCACAAAGAATGTAGTGGAGGTTGCCGAGCGTTTGCAGGACATTGGCATTAAAGCATTAACCATTCACGGGCGCACGCGCGTGCAGATGTACAAAGGTTCTGCTGACTGGACGTTGATCGGGAAGATCAAAGAAAATCCTCGTATGCACATTCCAATTTTTGGCAATGGCGATATTGACAGTCCGCAAAAAGCGTTGGAATATAAAAACCGCTATGGTGTAGATGGCCTTATGATCGGTCGCGCTGCCATTGGTGCACCCTGGTTTTTCCATGAGATCAAACATTATTTGAAAACGGGCGAGTTACTACCATCACCTGAGATGATGGAACGTGTAAACATAGCGCGTAAGCATTTGGATTTTTCCATTCGCTGGAAAGGCGATAAGCTGGGCATTTTTGAAATGCGCAGGCACTATACCAACTACTTTAAAGGAACTCCCGATTTCAAACCATTCCGCACCAGGTTGGTAGAAGCAATGACTCAAGAGGAAGTTAATTCCATTTTGGATGAAGTGGTTGAAACATTCAGCGGGCTGCCTGTTGAAGCTTAAAAATTTAGCAAGAAAACACATTTGAATTCCTTTCGGGAATATCTTTCTTTGCGCGCCTGTTGTTAGTAGGTACAATCAAAAATGTCTTCTCAAAAAAACTTCACAGCCATTTTTCTATTAATCATCCTATCATTGATATGGGGAACTTCCTTCATCTTAATTAAGCAAGGGCTGAAAGTATTTGCCCCGGATGTAGTAGGTGCTTTGCGCGTAACGGCAGCTTCACTCTTTCTTTTACCACTGGCATTACCCAGATTAAGGGAACTAAAGCAAGGCGATCATTTTAAACTGCTGATGTCAGGGTTGATGGGAATATTTTTTCCGGCCTTCTTATTTGCATGGGCACAAACACAACTCAACAGTTCTTTGGCGGGAATCTTAAATACGCTTTCTCCATTATGGACAATGATTATTGGAGCGTTGTTTTTCACTCAACGGTTTCGCGGACTGGCCATTCTGGGCATCATCATCTCCTTCACCGGAACAATTCTGTTGGCCTTATCACGAAACGGTAGCTCCATAACGGGGATTAACCTTTATGCGTTGCTGATTGTGGCTGCGTGCGCGTTGTATGGAGCAAACCTGAATTGGGTGAAGTTTAAAATTCATGGCTTGGGTTCACTAACCATAACCAGTGTGTCGCTTTTGTTTATCGGGCCATTGGCAGCCGTTTATCTTTTTGTATTCACTGATTTTATAGCGGTGTTAACTACTGAACCGGGTGCGTGGAAAGCATTTGGGTTTATCGCCTTGCTGGCACTCATGAGCACTGCCATCGCTAATCTGCTGTTCGTAAAATTGCTAAGCATATCAACACCGCTCTTTGCAAGCTCGGTTACTTACATTATGCCCATTGTAGCCGTGATGTGGGGCGTGATTGATGGAGAAAGATTATTGATTGGTCACCTCATTGGCATGGCTGCCATATTAGGCGGGGTTTACCTGGCGAATAAAAAATAATTATTTCAACGTGAAAGTTGCCATCACCGGCAAATGATCGGATGGATAAAACTTTCCATCCTTATCCTGAATCACCTTATAATTACTTGCTTTCCATTGGGCTGAATGGAAAATGTAATCAATCGTTCTGCACTCCATTTTGTCAACTTCAAAACCACAAAACGTCCCTGTTAGGTTGTTGGCAGGTCTTGCATCAAATAAGGCTAACTCTTTACCATTAATCATATTTAGGTAAGGCTCGTCTGTCGGTTCGGAATTAAAATCACCTGAAACTATTATAGGAATTTCTTTTTCTGTTTTATCGAAAGTTGAACCTGCTATAAATCCTTTCAAATAAATCTTAATAACGTTTGTACTATTTTTTCGGGCTTCCCTACCTATATGATCAAAGTGTGTGTTTGCATAAATAAATGACTTGCCAGAACTTTTTTCTTTCAGTGTGGCAAAAGTCACCACACGGGTTATGGCTGCATCCCAGCTTTTGCTTCCGGGTATTTCAGGGGTTTCGGAAAGCCAAAATGTATTTTGGTTTAATATTTCAAATTTATCCTTCTTGTAAAAGATGGCAGAGTATTCGCCTTTCTCTTTTCCGTCATCGCGGCCTACGCCAACAAATTGATAGCCGGGCAAATTCTTTTGCAAGTCCATCATTTGATTGTGAAGGGCTTCCTGAACCCCGAGCAAATCAGGATTATACTTCTTGATTAAGTCGCTTACTTTCTCAATTCGATTGCCCCATTGATTTTCTCCATCGGCTTTTGTATCCAGCCGGATGTTGTACGTCATCACCGTCACCGTTTGACTAAATCCTGATAACGACATGATTGTAAAAAGCAGAAAGACGAAACTTTTCATAGGTAAATAATTAACCTAATGCCTCCACAGACTCCACTTCTTCGGGCATCATTTTCTTAAAAAGATTTTCGATACCGGCTTTTAGAGTTATTGTGGAGGATGGACAACCGCTGCACGAACCCTGCAACATCACAGTAACTTGTTTATTGAGATAAGAATGGAAAGTAATTGCACCGCCATCCTGCTCAACAGCCGGGCGAATATATTCATCCAAAATCGTTTTTATTTTTTTTACTGTTTCGGTTTCTTCCTGCCCGGGCGCAGCCGGTGCCTTCATATCCAAAATCAGTTTTCCTGATTCTAAAAAAGTTTTGATATGGTTTTTAAGTGTCTCCTGAACTTCCATCCACTCAACATCCTCTTTTTTTGTAACGGTTACAAAATTATTAGCGTAAAAAACGCGATCTACAAACGGGTACATAAAAAGTTCTTGTGCGAGGGGTGCTTCTTCCGCGTCAGTTGGTGTTGGAAAATCAAAGCTCAATCCTTCCGGGACCAGTACTTCATTTACCACGAACTTCAATGAGTTCGGGTTTGGGTTGGATTCCAAATAAATATGTATGTTTTTGGGCGCTGTTTGTATCATAGTATTTGTGGTTTCAATACGTCTCTTTACCGACCAACAAAGTTATGAAATTTAAGTTCAGCCTGCAGGTTGAAATCCTTATATTCACGCCTTCGCAGTGTACTATTGTTTATCGTTATAGCTGAATCATGACGCAAAAGAAAGTTGTTTGGTTTATCCTGGGTTTTTTCTTCCTGGCCTCCGTATTGCATTTAATCGACTATTACACATCATTCACACTTCCTCACGTTTTGTTAGTGGGCAGTCGCTGGATTACCTGGGCATGGCTTATTTTTTATGCAATTCGAAAAAAATCTTTAACCACCTGGATTTTACTAAGTATGGTGATTGGTGTGGAGATCGGGCTGAACTTTCCCGAGTTTGCCCAAAACCTTTCGGTACTCAGTAAAATTTTCCTTCGCCTTGTTAAAACCATCATCGCGCCCATACTGTTTGCAACGCTGGTAGTTGGTATAGCGGGTCACTCAAGTCTTAAGCAAGTGGGAC